>JACDGP010000026.1 GCA_013821605.1 Herpetosiphonaceae bacterium | reverse complement strand
ACGCACGGCCTCGCCAGATAAGCGCCGGCAGCACTACGCAGAAGTGCGTAGTGCGCCCGCACCAAGGAATACGCAGCCAGGATACGCAGATCGCGTGATGTGTTAGCCACGCTGCCGCCGTAAACTGATGTCATCGACCGGCACATTCGCTGGCGCAAGAAAGGGGTACGGCAATGGCAACGGCACAATCGATCACCATTTCGAAGCTCGAGTCGGAGGTGCGGCAGCGCTCGTGGAGTGGACGGCTGATGGCAGTAGCGGGGGCAGGTCTGATCGGCTATGGAGGCCTATTCCTGATCCGGAACTTCACGTCGCTGCTCGAGATCGGGATCGGCCCTGCGCAAGTCGGCGTGACAGCAGCACGCCTGCAGGCGACGTTTCCCGGGGTCTATCATTATCTTAGTCACGTCCAGGTCGCGCTTTCGGGCTTCATCATGGGGCTGGGCCTCGCGCTCATCGTGCTAGGGCTGGGCGGCGTACGGCGTGGTTATGGCTGGGCGTTCTGGGGAGCAGTCGGGAGCGCGGTCCTGGCTGTGGGCGTCGCGCTGCCAATGCATTACCCGTATGGCCTCGACACGCTGGGGCATCTCGGTCCGATTTATGCGGACGTGGGCATTTTCATGATCGGCGCCGCATGTGGTCTACCGAGCTTTCTTCCAAAAAGGCGCTAACAGCATCTTGCGTATCCGTCTTTGCACTCAACCGGGCAGGAGCAAGCCCTGCCCCTCCATCTGACCAGGATATTTCGGTAGACGCAAAAGCCATGACAGAAAATGACCATGAGGCGACAGCTTCTGACCCTTCTGCTATAATTACGCGCAAATGTTCGAGTAAAGGCACAGGGGAAGAGGGTATGCCGATCCGGGTACTAGACTCATATGTTGCGGGCCAGATCGCAGCCGGCGAGGTTGTCGAGCGGCCCTATTCGATCGTTAAGGAGCTGATCGAAAACGCGATTGATGCGCAGGCGGGCGAGATTCGGGTCGAAATTCGCGAGGGTGGCCGCCGGGAGATCCGGGTCGTTGATAATGGCCTGGGCATCGCGCCCGATGAGGTTGAATTAGCCTTTCATCGCCATGCAACCAGCAAGCTCCAAACTGCCGACGATTTGTTTGATATTCATACGCTGGGTTTTCGCGGCGAAGCACTGCCGTCGATTGCCGCAGTCGCACAGGTTGTTTGTACGAGTCGCATCGCAAGTGCCGATACGGGCGTCGAGTTGCGGATTGCCGGTGGCGAGATCCAGGGCCGCTCGCGCTCTGGGGGCACGCCTGGGACGAGCTTTGTGGTCCGCAATCTGTTTTATAATGCACCCGTGCGGCTCAAGTTCCTGCGCTCGGATGCGAGCGAAGCGGCACAAATCAGCGCGATTGTGGGCCATTACGCATTGGCCTATCCTCACATTCGCTGGACGCTATTGATCGACGGGCGCTTGAGCTTGCAAACACCGGGCAACGGTCAACTGCTTGATGCACTGATCGAATTGTATGGGCTGGATGTCGCCAAGCAGCTGCTGCCGGTCGAAGATGCGGCCGGCGAAGGCGAGCAAGCGACGCGCATCACCGGCTATGTCTCGCAGCCATCGCTGCACCGTTCGGCGCGCTCGTCACTGCATCTGTTTGTGAACCGGCGCTGGATCCAGGCGCGTGGCCAACTGGCCTTTGTGATCGAAGAGGCCTATCACACCTTGCTGATGAAGGGCCGCCACCCGTTGGCGGTGCTGAATATCGAGGTTGATCCCGGGGCGGTCGACGTGAATGTGCATCCGACCAAAAGTGAAGTGAAGTTTTTGCACGAGCCGCAAGTCTTTGCTTTGATCGGGCGAGCCGTGCGTGCTGCGCTGGCGGATCAGATCGAAATTCAGCCGCTCAGCTTGGGGGCTCCGCCGGCGAATGGTGATACGCTGCAACGCCGCATTGAGCTACGGCCTGCCCCGCCAAGTCGCGCGCCAGAGCCGGTGCAACCACCGAGCTGGAGTGCGAAGCAGGACGCACCACCCGCGACACCATGGCTGGACGAAGATGATGGGGACGACGATGAGGCACCGGCGAGCAGCCCAGTTGCACCGCCGCCGGTGCGGGCTAATGGATCCAGTGACAGGGCTGCAGCGCCGCCAGTCGCCGACTTCACACTGGCTGCTCGTCCACCGATCCCACGACCACAGCAGGTATCACTGGGGCTGACATCACCAGCGGACCTAGCGGCGAATCGCGGGCCGACCAGTTTGCCGCCGCTACGAGTAGTTGGGCAGGTGGCCGAAACCTATGTCGTGGCCGAGGCCCCCGACGGCATGTACCTCATTGACCAACATGCGGCCCATGAGCGCGTGGTCTATGAGCGGCTGATGGGTGGTCCCGGACAGCAACCACTGGATCAACAGCATCTGCTGCTGCCGGTTCGTCCAGCGTTGCCGCCGGCGGTAGCGACCCTGTTGCTAGGCCACACGGACGATCTGCTCCAATGGGGGTTCGTCCTTGAGCAAGCCGGAAGCGAGTTGACCGTCACCGGTGTGCCGGCGGGTTTACTTGAAGCCGAAATCGGCCCGGCCTTGCAAGAAATGGCCGAACACTTAAACTCTGGCAATGGCTCGACGCCCGAGGATTGGCGTGAAAAAGTACTCACAACGGTAGCCTGCCACTCGGCGATTCGGGCCGGACAGACGCTATCACACGAAGAAATGCGCCAGCTGCTGCAACAGCTTGAGCGTTGTGCCTTTCCGCGCTCGTGTCCCCATGGGCGACCAACTGCATTGTTGCTGTCGCAGTCCCAGCTCGATCGGCAATTTGGCCGCAAGGGCTAGTTGATAAGGAACCATATGCAACTGTTATATCTCAGTCCCGAGCAACTTGAGCTTGACCCGGAGGGGGTACGCGAAGATGCCGGCGACATCGCGGGTCTGGCGGCAACGATCAAGCAGCAGGGCTTGTTACAACCACTGGGTGTGGTACGACTCAGCGGCGACCGCTACCGCGTGATCTATGGCGGGCGCCGCCAGCGAGCAGTCGCACAGCTCGGCCTGGAAAAGGTGCCATGTATCGTCCTCGACGGCGATGATCCCGACTTGCTCACGCAACAATTGATCGAGAACGTGCAGCGCCAAGACTTGAATGACCTCGAAAAAGCGCGGGCCTATAAGCGGCTGCGCGACCAAATAGTGGCACAGGACGGTAAACTGCCCGAAGGTGAGCTTGACGAGCGCATCGGGCAAGCTGTGGGCGCCGCGGCCAGGACAGTGCGCCGCTATCTGGGGCTGCTCGATCTGCCACCGGAAGTCCACGAACTACTGCGGGCCGGTGAACTCACCGTTACGCAGGCCCAGCACCTGCGCCGCATCAACAGCGCAAAAACCCAGGTCGAACTGGCCCGGCTGGTAGCCGACGAGGATCTGTCAGCAGGCGAGGTGTCGCAACTCGCCAACTATTTTGCCGCCAATCCCAACTTGAACGTTGATACAGCGCTACAGGCACTGGCCAATGGTGTGGAGCTACGCACAACCCCGGCGCACGAAGTGGTTAACGACGCGGTCCATAAAGGCGGTGCCGCGCCCAAAGCTGAAACGGATGATGCCGATTTGTGGGACGATGAGGCCGATACCGACGATCAAGCGCAAGCCGAGCGGGATCGTGCTTTTGCGGCCTTCGAGACCGAGGAGGCAGCAAAAACCAAGAGCCGCGTCTTCCGCATTAAATCGCTGGATCAGATGGTTGATGAGGCCGAGCGCTTGTCGCGCGCCTATCACGAGGGCGATCTCAAAAAATGGGCTACGCAGGACGAAGGTGCCGCCTTTAAGTTGCGCCTCTTGCTCAAACAGCTCCGCGCACTGGCTCAGGCCATCGAAGAGTTGACCGGCGGCACCGTCGAAGCCTAAGTCTTGATACGTGTGCGCGCTTACCGCGCGGCTGCTCCACTGCCAGCGCCGGGCATCACCCGCAGCACGCGCTCCACGCGCTTCAGTAGCACGGCGTTGACGGCGACGATGATCGATGACAGTGACATCAGCAGCGCCGACCACTCCGGTGCTAGCGCGATGCCGAAGGATGGGTAGAACACGCCGGCCGCCACCGGGATCGCCAAGATGTTGTAGACCGAGGCCCAGGCCAAGTTCTGCTTCATTTTGCGCACGGTCGCCTTCGAAAGCACAAGTGCGCGGATGATGTCTAGCGGATCGCTCTTCATCAGCACCACGTTCGCGGTCTCTATTGCCACATCCGTCCCAGCCCCAATGGCGATGCCAATGTCGGCCTGCGCGAGGGCTGGGGCATCGTTGACGCCATCACCTACCATCGCCACGCGCTTGCCTTCACGCTGCAGTTCCTGCACGTGGCGGGCTTTGTCGGCGGGTAAGACTTCGGCAAAGACACGGTCGATCCCTAGCTCGTGGGCGACTGCTTGAGCGGTTCGCTCGTTGTCGCCGGTGATCATCACGGCCTCAATGCCCAAACGTTTGAATTCGGCAAGCGCCTGTTTCGCGCTCGGTTTGATGCGGTCGGCCACTGCCACGAGGCCGGCTATCTGGCCATCCACTGCCACGAACATCGGCGTCTTCCCAGCCTGTGCGAGTTCCGCTGCTGCCGCTGCAAGTGGCCCAAGCATCATGTCGCGATCACGCATGAGTGCGCGATTGCCGACCAGCATGCTACGACCATCTACAGTCGCCAGGATGCCATGACCGGCAACCGAGTCGAAGGTCGTAGCCTCAGCCAGCGGGATGCCCCGTTCTTGGGCACCGGCGACGATTGCCTCAGCCAGCGGATGCTCCGAGCCACGTTCCGCAGAAGCCACAAGGCGGAGCAACTCCACTTGATCCACAGCGCCACCGGCAACGACATCCGTCAGAGCGGGTTTGCCTTCGGTCAGCGTCCCAGTCTTATCGAGCACGATCGCCGTGATACGCGAGATATTTTCGAGCGTCGCCGCGTCCTTGATCAGGATGTTGTAGCGCGCACCGATGCCCGTACCTACCGCAACCGCCGTTGGCGTCGCGAGCCCCAGCGCATCGGGGCAGGCGATCACTACGGCCGAGATCGCAAAGGTCAGCGCGGTGATCGCCGGTACGCGACCGACGAAGAACCATACGAGAAAGGTCAGAATACCCGCGCCAACCGCTAGGATCACCAGATACTGCGCTGCGCTGTCGGCCAGCCGCTGGCCGGGCGCCTTCGAGCTTTGGGCCCGCCGCACTAGATCGACGATCTGGGCCAGTGTCGTATCGGCACCCACGCGCGTCGCACGGAAGCGGATGCTGCCACTGCGGTTAATCGAGCCCGCAATGACCGGGTCGCCCGGTCGCTTGGTGACCGGTGCACTCTCGCCCGTTACTAGCGCTTCGTCGATGCTGGTTTCACCCGTGACGACCGCACCGTCGACGGGCACTTTGTCACCGGGACGGAGGAGCACCATATCGTCAACCACCACCTCAGCGCTGGGGATCGTCAACTCCTGACCGGCGCGAATGACGGTCGCCTGCGGTGGCACGAGGTCGAAGAGTGCGCGCAGCGCGTCGTTCGTGCCCTTACGCGAGCGCATCTCCATCCAGTGGCCGAAAAGCACGAACGTGACGAGCATCGCCGCCGCATCATAGAAGGTGTCCCCGCCCAGCGCGGTGATCAAGAGACTGAAGAGGTAGGCCGCGAGCACGCCGGTCGCGATCAGCACGCTCATGTCCAACTGCCTTAGGCGAAGCGCATGATAGGCACCCGCGATGAACATCCAGCCACAGTACCAGATCACTGGCGTCGAGAAGACGAGCATGATCAGGTTCGCGCCCAGTCCAAAGGTGGGCAAGGCCATCCCTAGCAGTCGCACACCAAGGGGCGAGTACAGCACCGTCGGGATGGTCAGGAACAGCGCGATGAAGAACCTGGTCCGTATGTCACGTTCCATCGCTGCCGCCATCCCTGGATCAGACATGTCGTGCTTCATCCCCCCGTGCCCACCCTGGTCGCCGGTCATGTCGTGCTTCATCCCGGCATGGTCTGTAGGCTCCATCGGCATGGAGGCAGTAGAGGTAGCTACCAGCGGTAGCTCATGGGCTCGATGATCATGTTCCATTTGCGAAAGTCCCTGTTGCTACTGGACGCTCACCGCCAGCTTCATGCCGGCCTCGTAATGGCCCGGCAGGTGGCATGAAAACTCTAACGGGCCGGTCGTCGCGGAGGACGGAATGGTCACGTCCAGCGTCTTGGTTGTGCCGGGGGCCACGTTGCTGATCGCGACGATTGCCAGCTTATCCATTTGATCCATCGGCATACTGCCCATGGCCATCGGCGGCATCAGCATTAACTCATGCACTGTCGTTCCCGCATTCGTCACCACCAGGTGATACGGTACGCCCGGTGTGAGAGTCGTCCGCGATGATGCAATGCTGAAGTCCGCAAGCCGTATTTGGACGTCCGCTTTGGACCCTACCGACTGCGTAGATGCTCCAGTCGCGCCACAGCTACTGACCAGGACGAGCAACAGCATCCCGATCATGTTCTGTAGTACTCGTTTGCACATACCTTCCTCCTTAAATACCCTGAGCCTTGAGCGCGGGCTGTGGATCCGCCGCCTGTGGTACTTCCAGTTGGCTCCGACGTAAGCGGAGCGAATTGGTGACCACAAAGACCGACGAAAAGGCCATCGCGCCGGCGGCAATCATCGGTGAGAGTTGCAGGCCGGTCAGGGGATAGAACAGGCCAGCCGCAATTGGAATCCCGATCACGTTGTAGATGAAGGCCCAGAATAGATTCCAGCGGATCGTGCGCATTGTGCGCTTCGAGAGCGCAATCGCCTCTGCAACAGAGCGGAGGTCGCCGCGCAAGAGTGTGACACTCGCCGTCTCCATCGCCACGTCGGTGCCGGTACCCATCGCGATGCCAATGTCGGCTGCAGCCAGTGCTGGCGCATCGTTGATGCCATCACCGACCATTGCCACGACCTGCCCGGTGCTTTGAAGGCGCCGGACTTCGGCCGCCTTCGTCTCCGGTAGCACCTCGGCCAGGACCTCCTCGGACCCAAGCCCAACGCGTTGGCCAATGACCTCGGCAGTACGGCGGTTATCGCCCGTCAGCATCACCACGCGCAGCCCCATGCGCTTCAACTCGGTGATAGCCGCCGCCGATGTGGCCTTCACGGGATCGGCAATCCCGATCAGCCCCAACGCTAGGTCATCGACCGCCACGACCACGACCGTTTTCGCTTCACCCTGGAGGCGTGCGATGTCGCCTTCCAGCGCGCCAAGCACGATGCCACGATCCTGCATCAGTCGTGGGGAGCCGATCAGGACATGACGATCATCAACGTCGCCACGCACCCCATGGCCGGCCAGTGCCTCGAAGCCATTGGGCTGCGCCAGTGTTAATTGGCGCGCTTGCGCCGCCCGCACAATCGCCTCGCCTAAAGGATGTTCAGAGTTGCGCTCCACGCTCGCTGCCAATCGGAGGAGGTCATCGTCACTGCTTGTGCTCACGAGGTCGGTGACCGCAGGCTGGCCCTCCGTGATTGTGCCGGTCTTGTCGAAAACGACTGTCGTCAGGCTACTGGCGCGTTCCAGCGCTTCGGCATTCTTGATCAGGATACCGTGCTCAGCACCCGTGCCGGTGCCGACCATGATCGCCGTCGGCGTGGCCAGTCCCAGCGCGCAGGGGCAGGCGATGACTAAGACGGCGACGGCGAAGATCATCGCCTGAGTAAAGTTGCGCGTCGCGAGGTACCAGACCACGAAGGTCAGCAGCGCGATGCCGATCACCACGGGCACGAAGACCGCAGCGATGCGATCAACCAGGAGCTGTACGGGGGCCTTCGAGCCCTGGGCTTCTTGCACCAGTCGGATGATCTGCCCGAGCGCCGTTTCCTTGCCGACGCGGGTTGCCCGGAACTGGAAGGCCCCGGAGCGATTGATCGTCGCACCGACAACCGGGTCACCTCCCCGTTTCTCGACCGGCATGCTTTCGCCGGTCAGCATACTTTCGTCAAGCGTCGATTGGCCACTCGTGATGACACCATCGACCGGCACCTTCTCACCGGGTCGAACGATCACAATGTCGCCCGTCCGGACCGAGGCGATGGGCACGTCGGTTTCAACTCCACCACGCAGAACACGCGCGGTTTTCGCCTGTAAGCCGATCAAACTCTTGATTGCGGCGCTCGTCTGGCTCTTGGCTCGCGCCTCCAGAAAGCGCCCCAGCAGGATCAAGGCGATAATGACGGCGGCCGTCTCGAAGTACACATGGCCGGACCAACCCAGCAGTAGCACCGCAAGGCTGTAGATATAGGCTGCCGACGAGCCAAGTGCGATCAGCGTATCCATGTTGGCGGTGCCATGGCGCAGCGCTTTCCACGCGTTGACGTAAAAGTCGCGCCCGGAAAAAAACTGCACCGGTGTCGCCAGCAGCAGGAACAGCCAGTTCAGCAGGTCCTCCCGCGCTGGCCTGGTCATTGCCACCATTCCGCTCGTCAGCTGAGCACCGCCCATCAACCAAGGATGGATAAAGCCGAGGTCTCGGCCCATCGCGAGGATAAAGAGCGGGAGGCCGAAGGCAACGGCGACCATGAGCTGGCGCCACTTGTCGGCCACCTCGGCACGGCGTGCCGTCGCCTCGCCATCTTCCTGCTCGCCAAGCTCGTCTGTACTCGGTTCGATCACACCATAGCCCGCGCTTTCAACTGCGGCCTTGAGCGTTGACCAGCCCGCTACACCCGGTGCATACTCGACAACGGCCCGTTCCGTTGCGAGGTTGACGTTGGCTCTGACGACGCCCTCAACCTTGCGTAGCGCCTTTTCAATGCGGCTCTGGCACGACGCGCAAGTCATGCCGGTGACGGGGAACTCGAGCCGGTCGGTGATGACGCCATAGCCCGTTTGCTCGACCTTCGTGATCAGATCGTGGGGCTGCACCTGCTGCGGATCGTACTCCACGGTCGCCTGTTCGGTCGCCAGATTGACTTGAGCACCGGCGACACCGGGCAGCTTCTTGAGCCCACGCTCGATTCGTCCAGCGCAAGAGGCGCAGGTCATGCCGGTCACCGGTAAGGTTAATTGTTTGGTTGCCATCATTTACTCGCTTGTTGATATTTCCGGCATGAACCCGTCGTCTGTATCTGCCTACCGATTAATTGAGGACCGTAACCTCGTCATAGCCGGCTTCATTGATCGCATGCACGATGGCGTCGGTTGACGTCCGTCCATCTGCTTCTACGCGTACCTGCTTGCTCCCAAGATCGACCTTGACGGACTGCACGCCCGCGAGGCCGGAGACCTCGCTGGTAATGGCGTTGACGCAGTGCTGGCACGAAACGCCGGGAACGGTAAACTGTTGTGTGGTCATGGGTGAACCTCCATAAATGTATTCTGTTGGTACGATACCGCGCGCTCATGACCGGCACAATGCGCCGAATGGCCTAGTTCGCGTGCTGGTACAATGCCAAACACAGAAGGTAGTATGGCAATTCGAGTATTGTTAGCCGACGATCATGCCGTTGTCCGCAAAGGGGTCCGAGAGTTTCTGGAGGAAGAGCCCGACATCACCGTCGTTGGTGAGGTGAGTGATGGGCTTCAGGCCGTGGACCAGGCGGTCGTGCTGCGACCGGATGTGGTAGTGATGGATATTGCGATGCCTGGACTCTCCGGCATTGAGGCGACAAGGCGCATCCGTAGCCTCGTGCCCGAGGTCCGCGTCATGGCACTCACCGCCTATGATGAGGATCCGTACATCTTTGGTCTGCTGGATGCTGGCGTCACCGGCTATGTGCTTAAGACCGCCGAGTCGCGTGAGGTGGTGCGTGCAGTCCGGGCGACCGCTATGGGTCGGTCGACCCTGGATCCAAGCGTCGCGGCAAGAATTGCCGCGCGTGCGTCCCAATCCCCGTCCACGGCTGAGCCACTGACCGATCGAGAGCTTGCAGTCCTCCACCTGGCTGCACGCGGCCTCACCAACAAACAAATTGGGGTCGAGCTGGTGATCAGCGACCGGACGGTGCAAAATCACCTTGCCAACACGTACGCCAAGCTTGCTGTTGCATCGCGGACAGAGGCTGTGACGGTTGCCTTGCAGCGCGGCCTGATCCAGTTGCGCGGCTAAGGAGGGAGGTCTGTATGGAGCAAGCGACACGACGACGGAGATGGCAACGGCGGGCTCCGCAGCGGCAGCCTGTACGCGAACTGCAGCGCCGCGCCGAGGCGATGACCCGCGGAGACTTCAGCATGCTTGGACAGCCGGTCGGCGGCTCAGACGACATTGAGGATTTGCGCCGCGCGTTGGACGTAATGGGTGCCCATGTTGAGCAGGCGCAGAGCGGCATGCATGCCTATATTGGCGCTCTTACCACGGCCCAAGAGACAGAACGTGGCCGACTGGCTCGTGAGCTGCACGACGACACTGTGCAACGGCTGATCGCGCTTGCTCAGGGTGTTGATCGGGTCCAGCGCGCACTCACACGGGATGCAGCGCTGGCAGAGGAACGATTGATCACCCTCCGTTCCGAGATTACGTCTACGGTTCAAGCTCTGCGTGCGCTGATCGCCGACCTACGACCACCTGCTCTGGAAGAGCTTGGTTTGCTGCCGGCCGTGGAGCTGCTCCTTCAACAAGACGGTGATAACGGGATCGAGGTGTCAATCATCGTGGAGGGGACAGTGCGGCGTCTTGACCTCCAGAGCGAACTGGCCGTATTTCGCATCATCCAGGAGGGTTGGAGCAACATCCGCCGCCATGCCAGGGCCTCCCATGTCTGGTTGCGTTTCCAGTACACACATGACGCGCTCGTGGTCACAATCGCCGATGATGGGCAGGGCTTTCGGCTGCCGGACAACGGGGGTCCAGTGGGAGCCGGCTGGGGTCTAGTAGGCATGCGGGAACGGGCAGCATTGGTTGGTGGGGAGGTCAGCTTGGAGAGCGAGCCCGGGCAGGGCACGGCGATCCGCATGCACATCCCGTACCCTGGCGTCGACGGTCGCGACCCGATCTGTGGAATGGTGGTCGGGCCGGAGGCCATCAGCGCCGAGTACGGCGGTGCACTCTACCGCTTCTGTACGCCGGCCTGCCGCGAACTGTTTCTCGCCCAACCCGAGCACTACGTCTTTCGTATGGGCGGTGGTAAAGAGCCGACGAGCGCTTGGGATGGGCCGAAGCGCGGCGACCCACTCAGTTCGCGACACGTGCGGCGAACTGAGTAACCTCTGCCTCAAGCGCCCACACGCGCCTGATATCGCCGTGCGATTCGTTGTCTCACCTCTTACCGGCACCAGTCCTTGCTCACTCGCCGCTTCCGGCTGTATCAGAAAAGATGGGAGTCGTTTGACTGGACCAGGACTGCCTGTTTCCCCAGGCCGGCCTTGAGACCATGCCGGCGCTGCTGCACCAGCGTGATGGTAATCACGACGGCGAAGACAGCCGCGGCCGTGAGCACAATCGTCGCGCCTGAGGCGACATCAATATAGAAGCTGGTGTACATGCCGGTCAGCCCGCAGAGCGCGCCGATCGTCGTCGTCAGCAGCAGCAACTTGGAGAAACGATCGGTCAGCAGGCGGCCAATGACTGCCGGGATCACCAGTGCTGCCGCGATCAGCGTGACGCCCATCACCTGCATCGAGGCGATCAGCGCCGATGCGAGGATCAGGGCAAACAGCGTTTCCATCTTCTGCGTCGGCACCCCATAGGTCGGTGCGACCTCCGGATCGAAGGTCGTGAACAGCATTTGCTTGTAGGAAAAAAAGAGCGCTATCACCGTCAACGCCGAGACGCCGGCGATCACCCACAGGTCGGTTGTCGTCACGCCGAGAATATTGCCGAACAGCGCCGCCTCGAAGTTCGTCGTAAAGTGCCGGACGCGGCTGATCAGCGCCACGCCGAAGGCGAAGGAGGCGGTCGTAATGACGCCGATCGCCGCATCGGCTCCGATCTGGCGTTTGCGCGCCGTCGCGTTGATCAGCAGCGCCGCCAGGAAACCATACAGGCCGGCACCGATGTAGAAGTTCCACTGCAGCAAATAGCTGACGACCGCACCACCAAAAATGGCATGGGACAGACCGTGGCCAATGTAGCTCATGTGGCGCAAGACCACGTAAGCACCGATCAGACCACATAGGCCGCCGACCAGTGTCGCAGCAATAATGCCGTGGACAAAGAATGCATAATGCCAGGGACGTACAAGATCGATCATAATTCTCTCACTGATGGGTGTGATACGGCTCGGACGGTAGGTGAGTCTGCGTGTGACTCTTGCGCGTGCCCGGTCGCGCGTCGGCGATAATATCCTCCAGGCCCGCGTTGCTGGCGGCCAGGTCCGCAAAGCCATGCGGCCGGTCGGCGACGAGCAGCAGATCGCCCTGCTTGATCACCATCATTTCAGCGTTGAAGGTCCGGCTCAGCACCTCCGTCGTGAAAATATGGTTCGGCCGGCCCTGGGCAATCACAGCGCGGTTCAAACAGATGACCCACGGCAGATGCGTGGCGACCGAGTTGAGCTCGTGTGTCGTCAGCACGACCGCAATGCCGTCACGGTTAATATCGGCCAGCAGATGGAGGATTTCGTCACGCGTCCGGATGTCCACATTGCTCGTCGGCTCGTCTAGCAGCAGTAGCTTCGGGTCGCTGAGCAACGCCCGTGCGAGGAAGACACGCTGCTGTTGACCACCAGACAGCATGCGGATATGACGCTTGGCCAACGCTCCAATGCCGAGCTGGTCGAGAATGGTTGCCATCTGGGCGCGCGTTTCGCGGTTGGGCCAGGGCCAGATCCCAGAGCGCATCGTGCGACCCATCAGGACCACCTCTTCCACCGTGACCGGAAAATTCCAATCGACTGTTTCCAACTGGGGCACGTAGCCGATACGAGCGGGCGCGCGGCCCTGCACGCGCTGTCCTAACACCTCGACGCTCCCAGCGGCCGGCGTCACCATGCCCATCAGGGTCCTAAGGAGGGTCGTCTTGCCGGAGCCGCTGGGTCCGACCAGGCCCACAAATTGGCCGGGCATAATTTGGAGCGTAATATCCTCCAGCACGGCTTGGTCGTCGTACCCACAGGTCATGTGGTTGAAGCTAATCAGCGGTTCCATGGATCCTCATAACGGCGGAACGGAGCGCAACGTCTCGATCCCATCAGTTCTTGGCGTATGAGTCAGCGGGGTCAAGACTCTTCAGCGCATCGATGTTGCCGCCCAACGCCGGGATCATCGCCTGCATATCCGACAGGATCATCCCGATATAGGTATGGTTCGGGTCGCCTGCTTTGCCAGGAGGATCATCGTCGCGGAGCGTGTCGATGTACTTCACACCGGCTTCCTTGCCGATCTCATCCAGCACCTTGCTGGGAAAGACTTCGGAGCCGAAGAGCGCCGGCACGTGCTCAGCCTTCAGCTGGTCAACCATGCTGGCGACGTCTTTGGGGCTCGGCTCGGCAAAATCAGAAGGCTGGATCGCGCCGATCACGGTCATCCCATAGCGTCGAGCGAAATACGCCCATGAGTCGTGGTAGGTCACCAGCTTGCGCTGACCTGCAGGAATGGTCTGCACCGATGTGGCGATACCGTCGTCGAGTTGCTTGAGCTTCGCCAGGAAGGTCGTAGCATTCTGGGTATAGTAATCCTTGTTCGCGGGATCCGTTTTGATCAACGCATCGCGTGCGACTTCGGCATAGTGCATCGCATATTGGACATTCATCCAGAGATGCGGATTGGGGTCGCCCTTGTCCTTGGGGAAGGAGAAGTCAAAGATCCAATCATTCTGCGTGATGGTGTTATCGCCGAAGCGCACCATCTCGACGTTGGGTTGTTTGTTCGCGTTGGCCATCTTTTCGGTCGGCGACTCGAGGTGCAAACCGTTGACGAGGATTAGGTCCGCAGCGGCCAGCACCTGGGCATCGGAGGGTGCCGGCTCAAAGGTATGCGAGTCGGTGCCATCTGGAATAATGCCATGCAGATCAATGCGATCGCCGCCGACGTTCCGAACGATATTGGTCAGGGGTGCCACGGTTGTGACGACCTTGATTTTCTTGCCGGTCGATGCGCTGGTTGCAGCCATCATTGCGCCGCTCGTGGCCGTGTCCGTCGCCGCCATCATGGTCGCGGCACTCGTTGCAGCGCTCATGGTCGCAGCCATCGTTGCGCCACTGGTGGTTGTGTCCACCGCCATCATGGTCGCGGCAGTGGTGGCAGTACTCATGGTCGGAGCAGCGGTCGCCGCTATCATCGTGGCCCCAGTCGCCGCCTGTGCGGTGCTGGATGAGGAATTTGTTGCAGTGGTGCTCCCGCAGGCGGCCAGCATGCTCACGAGGAGCAGAGTCGTAAGGGCAGCGGCGAGACGCGAGGGAACCAACCGTGACTGACGTTGATGCATGGAACGGGTCTCCTTCTGTTGGTGCTTCATACCGCGACAGCGGCAGGTGCTGTCGCTACGAGACAATGGACACATTGCCCAAAAATAGCGAGATGCTCTGGCGCGCTCTGAAAGCCATAATGCTCGAGCACATGCGCGCGCAAGACGACCATCACATGATCGTCAATGGCCTGCTCATGGCCGCAGGTTGTACAGATCAAATGGTGATGAATCGGGGAGCCCGCGTACTCGTACAACAGCGGCTCTTTGCCCAGATTGAACTTACGGAGTAAGCCGACACTCTGCAGCCATTGCACACTCCGGTAAACCGTGGCGATGTTCATCTCCGGGCAGCGCTGTGAGACATCCGCGTAGATCTCGTCGACGCTCACATGATGGGTCTGAGTTTTGATACACTCCAGGATCAGGCGCCGCTGATAAGTCAGGCGAAACCCCTGGTCGCGGAGCCCTTGTAGTTCTTCAAGGTCCGGCATGTATGCTCCGTTGTTCAATGAAACATTTCCCTAGTTGCAAAGAGTTGCAATTACAATGTACCTATATGTGCGCATGGTGTCAAGACAGGATTAGACGACGACGTTCGCTGGAACTAGTGGACAGCGAACATCGTCTCTTCGATAGGCGTGACCATCCACTTGAGAAACCGGTGGGCAAGGACACGAAGTATGCTTGGGACATTTACGCATTTAAGGGGATGATGAATGCGACAGAGCTTTCGCTGCTGGCTCCTGTTGTTGCTCCTGGCAACTGCCTGCGGTCCACGTATCCCCACAGCGGTCACGGTCACAACCACATCACCGCTGACCATATGGCGCTCGTTCGTCCATGTTACCGGCGTGACATATAGACCAACGACAGCCGACATCATAGTGGAAGCACACGCGGATCCGGATCCCCCTCCACTCCTGGATGACCTGACTACACTCAGCCTGCCGGCAAGCATAGCGCCCGTCGTTGTTATTGGAACCTACGTGAGCACATTCGCAGCACGTGTAGGGCCGTGGCCGAACATGCCCTACGATCCACAAGGTCTCAATCTTGCCGCGCACCAAATACCAGATCAGGATGTCACTACCTTCACGCTCGTTCCCATCAATGCGACCGGCGATCAGATTCTGCTGGTGGTGATCACATTCAACGGCCCTACCGCTTCCGGCAACATCAGCTATATCTGGCGGCTCAATACACGTAAGTAATGCAGCGTGTCATTGTGGCGCATCTCGTGAACCGAGTTGGCTGGTCAGGCCACCATCGACATAGATGACCTGGCCGGTAATGTAGCTGGCGTCGTCGGATGCAAGAAAGGCGATCATGGCAGCAATATCGGTCGGCAGGCCAAAGCGTTGGATCGGAATGCGCCGCACAAATTCCGCGACTTTTTCACCAACGGGTTGTTCCCAACCACGCGTGTAGATTGCCCCAGGTGCAACCGCGTTGACGCGAATACCAACATCGGCCAACTCCAACGCCATCGCACGGGTCATCGAATCGATGGCCCCTTTGGTTACGTCATAAGGAAGGCCATGCCAATGGGCGCGATCGCCACCAACTGAGCTGATGTTGACGATATTGCCATGACCCTGGCGGCGCATGAGTTCGGCTGCACGAAGGGCACACAAGTATGGCCCTTTGATGTTCAGGTTCAACTCGTAGTCCAGCAACTCTTCATCCATGTCGAAGAAGTGTTTGCGGCGCAGGTCGGCAGCGTTGTTAACAAGGAGGTCAACAGTTCCCCACGCCTCGACCGTCCCATCAATAAGTTGTTGCACGCCCTCGGTTTGGCTGAGGTCGCTGGAAATGCCGAGAACGTGGGCACCTAGCTGTGTTAGCTCATCGACCGTCGTTTGGACATCTTCTGGAATGTTGCTGTTAATCACCACGCGCATGCCTTCGCGAGCCAAGCGGAGGGCAATTCCTTTGCCGATCCCGCGCCCCGATCCAGTGACGACCGCAACCTGGTCACGAAGTTCGGCATAGCGTGGTCGAATCCCTTGATATACTTGTGTCAGGTCCATATGCAGCTCCAAGGTGGCTTCAAAAGGCAGAATAATCGCACGATTATAACAAATGGCCACCTATGGCAGCGCGATGATGATACTAACTTCAGCGAAAGGAATATTGTGTGTCAAAGCCCGTCATTTTTCTTGACGATGGTGGTGTAATGAACGATAACAGCCGGCGCGGCCCACAGTGGCAGCAGCTTGTTGGTGCGTTCCTCGCGCCCATACTCGGCGCGACCCCTATGGCCTGGGCCGACGCTAATCGAGTTATTGCAACGCAGATGTTTGAGCAGGATGCTTGGTCTGCACGGCTTCTGGCTGCACCTGATTATGTCACGTTTGAGCGTACGATGCAGATCGACTGGCTACACAACATGTGCGCGTACATTGGTGTCAGTGCACCGGCTGAGGACGAAAGCCTCCATTTGACGCGCCGTGCCAACGCTTGGGTCACGTGCCGCGTTCAGGCAGCCTACCCAGGCGCTGTCGCTGCCATTCGTGACCTCCATCGCGCGGGCTACACGCTTCACACCGCATCCGGTGAATCCTCACTTGACCTCACTGGCTACCTCACGGCCATGGGAGTACGGGAGTGTTTTGACCGGCTCTATGGGCCGGACCTCATTGAGACCTTCAAGCCAACGTCGGCCAATAGGCAGTTAGGACCAACGTTCTACACGCGCCTATTGGCCGACGCTGGGGTTGCACCGGGCGAAGCATTGGTGGTCGATGACAATGCGGCATCGCTCATGTGGGCTGCGCAAGCGGGTACACAAACACTGCTCATCGACCCAGAGACCGACCCGGACGTGCATATAGCGCGCATCGGCAGTTTGGCTGAGCTTCCAGGTTGGCTCGAACGGATGTCGTGAGGCACGATGACGTCTGCTCCACATGCACACCTGAGCCCAGTTCGATTCTTGGAAGGAATGTGAGCATGCCTCTGCCGTTCAATCACGCTGCGTCGCTGCCCCTTGCAGCGTATCACCTCGAACCACCGGTTGAATTGTTCGCGCTTGGAGAGGCGAGTCTGAACAATGAAGTCGTTGGCGTCCACACGGATGCCGGGGATTTCGTCGCGAAAACCTACACGAGCTCCACCGACCTCGACTCTATCCACTACGAGCACCGGTTGTTGATCTGGCTGGCCAACACTGGGCTCTCCTTTGCTGTCCCCGTGCCACTGCCGGCCCGCGACGCGACACTCTTACAGCAGGGACCACATGGCTGGATGGCACTGACGCACCTGCTGCCAGGCGTCTGCCCCGAGTTTCGGCAACCCGCTATGCAACAGCACCCCACGACGCTGGCTCATGCCAAACTGCTGGGCAAGGCTGTAGGTGAATTGCAGGCGGTCTTGCAGCCCTATCCTCGTCTGCCCCGACCGGGCCGCAATCTGTTCAGTGACCTTTTCCACTTTCCACCCGTGGACCGCAACCCCTTCACGCTCACACCGGCGCAGGCCGGTTTCCCTGATGCATTAGCCGAGACCCTGGCATGGTGGCGGGCCGAAGCGACGCAGTTACAGGCGTTTGTCGATGGCAGCTACGCGCTGCTGCCACAACAGGTCTGTCATAACGACGTTTCGCCAGCCAATGTGCTCGTTGATGCCGGACGGCTCAGCGCTGTGTTAGACTTCGAGTTTGCCACCGTTGCACCACGCGCCCTTGATGTGGCGATGGGCTTGCGGATGACCACGCAGGTTTGGCACAATCCGGAACCTTGGGATCTCGCACGTCACTTCTGCCGGGGTTACAGGCAATTCATACGGATGACGGAGGCAGAAGTGCTAGCACTGCCTCACCTGATGCGGCTCCGCACGGCTATTCCTTTTTTGTGGTGGCTCGGGCGCACGAGAACAAGCGGCGACATCACACGCCTCCCCAAAGCTCTCGACAACCTACAAAACCTAGTCCACTGGCTCGATCGGCACGAACAGCAGCTCGTGGATGTAGTCATGCAGGAAGTTGCGTGAGGGTTGCAGTGCGATCTCCACCAGGTTATCGTTCACTCCTGGCCAGCATCTGGTCGCCGGTTCGCTTCTTGTTTCAGCCAGTAGCGAATCCCTTTTCCGGCCAGCGGCTCATCAGCGAAGCGGGGAATCACATGCATATGGACATGAAACACTTCTTGCCCCCCAATCGCACCAACATTCCAGCCGATGTTGTAGCCTGCGGGGTGGAACAAGGCATCTAGGTACGCCTGCACCCGCTGAAGGACGTCGTAGCTTGCTTGCCACTCCTCAGACGTCATCTCAAAGAGCGTTGGGCAGTGACGACGGGTAATAATTATGCCTGACCCGGGCAGAATCAGTGCCGGCCGGCTGATAAACAAGCAGAGTTCGTTGTCGATACCGACTGACTCACGCTGCCAAACCAGCGGGTCACAGAAGGGGCACATGCTGGCACCGAGCATTAGTCCTCCGGCCTCACCTTTTTTGGCCGTCCTCGTTTGGCAAGACCCACCGCTACTTCATGTTGATAGCGCTTGATTGCCTCCAGCGAGCTGTGCCAGCGTCCATCCTGCTTCCGTGCAGCAAGACGCCCTTTGCGAATTAACCACCCGAGGTAATCGACACTATAGCCCGTGGCCTGTGCCAGCTCATGCAACGGTACGAGGCCCAGCATTGCCGGGACTACACACGCTTCCAAGTAGCGGTCGAGACCAGCCTCCACTGCCTGCCCAAGGAGGTTGGCGAGCGGTGCGTAGTTGCCGGTATTCGCCCGATTCAGTGCCTCAAGGTAGCTAACCCGCCGGTCACGCAAGACGAGCGCTGGAGGATAGCCCACCCGCATCAGTGTCAGGTTGAGCAAAAGCCGACCGACGCGACCATTGCCGTCCGTGAACGGATGGACCGCTTCGAAGCCGTGGTGCGCAATGGCAGCACGCACGACTGGATGATAGCGTTGGCCGTCGCCGTCAAGCCATGTTACCCACTCTTGCATCAAGGCTTCAACCTGATCGACCGGCGGTGGTGTCATGTTCGAGCCACGAATGTAGACTGGCACGCGACGAAACTGGCCAGCCGTGTCGAGGATTTTACTCATGACCAGGCTGTGTAGCGACAGGATCGTCTCTCGTGTGATCGGCACGCGCTCCGTCGCGAGCGTGGTAACCAGAGTATACGCTTCGGCATGGTTCGTTGCTTCGAGGAATTCCCGCAGCGGGTGACCATGCGTAGTCATGCCATATTCAATCGCAATCTGGGTTTCCTGGAGCGTGAGGGTATTGCCTTCCAGCGCATTACTGTGGTAGGTGAGAAAGACCCGCAAGTCGGCGTTCAAGCGCGCGACGGTGTCGGGTGGCAGCGGACGATACTGATCGAGCTGCGCCTTCTTTGCCGTTAGGCGGCGCTCAAGCCGGGGATCAAGGCGTAGAATTGAGGGGGGCATCGCATTCCCTGCATATTAGCATTGATGCTTATCAGTATATAGCATCGGATTATAGATTAATAACCCATATCGTGGTCATTATAAATCCGTATAGTAATGAACGGTGTAGCTGAGCTTGCTCGCGCCTGACACAGGTGCTATCCTCAATTTCCGTTGCCAGCCATGAGGCCCCAGGCTTCGAGGAGGTCCATACCACCATGACCAATATTGCTGTCGGATGTGGCCAAATCACGTGGATCAAGTTCACGCCGGAAGGTGCCCAGTGGCAGGTTCCCGAGGAGCAGGTGCTGGCCGAGATCGCACAAGCCGGCTATCAAGGTGCCCCAGCCAGCCCCCAGGAAGGACGGACTGCCGCCGAACTGCAAGCGCTCTATGCACACTATGGGCTGCTCCCGGCACCCGGCTACCTCGGTGCCGGCTTCTGGAAGCCCGAGCGTCAGGTAGACTTGCTAGAGGAGGCGCGCCGCCATGCCACCTTCGCGCGCGAGGTCGGCTGCACAGAGCTCTACGTCGCGCCCGGCGGCTTCGACTATGTGGCGCGTAGCGGCAAGACGCGCAGGGAACTGGCGGGACACGTTGGCCTCAACGACGGTCTCAGCGATGATGAGTACCAGCAATTCGCCCACACGCTCAATCACTTTGCGGCACTCACCTTACAAGCGGGCGTTCGCAGCTGCTTTCATAATCATGTGGGCACCGTGATCGAGACCGAGGAGGAGATTACTCGCTTGCTCGCCCTGTGTGATCCCGCCGTCGTTTTCCTAGGGCCGGATACGGGCCATCTCGCCTGGGCCGGGGCGGATCCGGTGGCCTTCTGCCGCAAGCACGCGTCCCGGATCAAGACGATCCACCTCAAAGATATCGACGCCACAGTGCGCGAGCGCGGTCGTGCCGCCGGTTGGGACTACGGCACCTTCTCCGACAACGGCATTTTTGTCGAGCTCGGTGAAGGCTGCGTCGATCTTGCGGCGATCATCACAATCCTGCGGGAAGCAGGCTTCGCCGGCTGGTTCATCGCCGAGACCGATGTAACCCAGAAACCGACTGCCCTCGAAAGTGCCACAATCAGCCGCGCCTACCTGCGCAGCCTCGGCATCTAGTGCAAGCCGGACAACGTTTCAAACATCCAGGACATAGCGTGCTGCCGGGGTGAGCCGCGCGTATGTATCGGGTTTAATATAGGCTTGTTGATCGAGTTGCTGCGGTTGATCGCGCCGGCAGAAATAAGAGTGCAGCGCCCGGCGCGGCTTGCTGCTGCTGTTCAATGTGCCGCCGTGCCATGTATGTGAGTTAAAGATGACCACGGTGCCTGACGGCGCAATCAGCTTGGCTTCCGCAGGGTGTGGGGCACTCGGGTCGGTCATCACATCCTTGGGTACTTGCGCACTAAGGTGGCTGCCGGGGACCACGCGCGTGGCGCCGTTCGACTCGGTGAAGTCATCCAAAAGCCAGATCGAGTTGCAAACAAAAAAGTCGTCGGCTGCGACCGGCCCCTTCCAATCGACATGTAACGCTTGCAACCCTTGACCGGGCAAGGCGAAGCGTGCATTGAGCGATGACAACTTGAACGGCTGCTTGAGGACATACGCAATGGCCGCCAGCACGCGCGGCTGCGTGAAGCAGACCTCGAACAACGCGCCCTTGTTGACCAAATCGCTCAACCGTTGCGTGCCCACCTCTTGATGAACTTCCTTGCCGGCGGCGTCGCCCTCCACGGCAAGCAACTCGTCGAGGCGTGCTCGGAACGCTTCGACTTGGGCCATGCTCAGGATACCCGGCAGCGGCAGAAAGCCGTCACGGTCAAGGGCTGTTCGTTCGGCTGCGGTGAGCAGATCGTCATCGACACCGAGTGCAGCGAGTGTGCTTTGCATATCCATGTGTGGCGACCCCCTTATACCGGCTCGGCACTCTTTTGGGCCAGAGCCGTGTTAATCGGATAGCGGAGCGAGAACAAGAAGCCAACGATCACATTCAGAATATTAAGCAGCAGGAGCAGCGCTGAGAGTGATAATGCTACGGGGCTGATGGTCTGGGTCGATACATGCCGGATGGCGGCTAAACCAACGATCATGGCAGCATCCCGCGTCCCCACGCCCCCCGGCGATAGCGTGCCGACCAGCGCGATGATCGCGATCAGCGCGACGAACGGACCAATCGGCACGGGACGGTCGAGCGCTAGGAATAACAGATACGTACGAAAAAACGTCAGCCCGAGGCCCAAAGCCGAGACCAGACCAATCACCACCAACTGCCGGGGTGCCAGGTGCAGCCCCGTTGTGCCGCGCAGTCGCTCGCGGAGCGTCGCTGGTATAATCGGCAACAGCATCCTACCCCACAGCAACGCTCGTATACGGCGCGAACCGGCGATGAGGAGGCCGAGGATCACCACACTCAAGACGCCGACCACTACGACCACATTCAGCAGCTTGCCGCCAGGCAGCACATCCCAAAAGAAGTAGAGCCCTGAGGCCGCCAAAGCACCCATGATCAGCAGATCGAACAGCCGGTCAACGACGACGCTGGCGAGGCCGGCACTAAGGGGATAGCCACGTCGCCGCATATACCAGGCCTTCACCGCGTCACCGGTCTGGCCCGGTGTGACCACGCCCAGGAAGATGCCGATGCTGTATAGGGCCGTGGCTTCACTCAATGGGATGGGCATCTTCCAGGCGCGCAGGATCAGCAGCCAGCGCCACCCTTTGAGCACAAGGAAGGGAACGACCAACAGACAAGACAAGCCAAAAAGCCACAGATTGGTCCCGAGCAAGGCCTGCCACAAGGCGCGCAAGTCGGTTTTGGCCAGCACATAGATCAGGATGGCCGGGCCAAGCAGGTTCAGGAACCAGCGCAACACAGGTCGCAGACGACTCATCGCTCGCGTCTGCCGCCGAGTCCGAGTGCGACGATTTGTTCGGCCAACAAGCCGAACATCCACACCACAATCGCGCCGACAAAGAACATGACCGTTGAAGCCGGGATATGCAGCCAGCGACCACTGGCCACTGCACCCCACAAATATGAGGCGATGCTCAATCCCCATAGCAGTAAGCCAACCGGAAAGACAATCCGTAAGGGCGAAAAGAGCATCACGATTTTAAGGATAATCATGACGAACTTCACGCCATTCTGGAGCAGCTTCTGCCGGCTCCGGCCACCGGTGCGTCGTAGCGCCGCGATAGGCACAAATTTGACCGAGTAGCCGGCTTTCGCGAACGACATAAGCGAGGTCGTGGGCCAGGAATAGCCGTTGGGCAGCAGGTGAACGAACTCACGAATCACATCCGCCCGCATCGCCCGAAACCCACAGGTGAGATCGGCCAGCGGCCGGCTCACCACATACGAGGCAAAGCGTGCCAACAGCCAATTACCGAACATGCGAAAGGCCGAAGCATGCGAGTCACGGTGCCGCTCACCGACGACCATATCGTACTCAGTCATATGTTCAAGCAGTCGTGGAATATCGGCGGGATCATGCTGGCCGTCGGCGTCGATGATCATGATCACTTCGCCGGTCGCATTGCGGATAGCAGTCTTAACGGCAGCACCATTCCCTTTGTTATAGGGTTGGCTGATCACCCGCGCACCGGCTGCGGTCGCGACTGCAGCCGTATCATCGGTTGAGGCGTCGTTAATGACCAAGATTTCAGCCTGGGGACAGACCGCTTGAATATGCTCAATGACCGAGGCGATGCCTTGCGCCTCGTTGTAGGCCGGCATCGCAATCGTGACCGTAAACGGCCACTGGTGGAGCGAAGCGACGTGTACGTCGTCCGCTACATGGAGATCATACATTGTTTTTCCGAAAGGGTCGCGAGTCGACCGAGTTCAGGAGAGCATACCAGAGGGTGCCGGGATCGGCAAGCAGCGCGTTGAATATGGTAGTATGGAAGGATGCAGCAGACACCAACGCTCGTACCGCACCGCCCACGCGTAGCCATTTTGCTCTTCCCGGATGTTGAGGTGCTTGACTGGGCCGGACCCTATGAAGTGCTGGCAGGCGCCAAAGATACCGCCGGAGATTATTGCTGCCAGGTCATCACCGTGGCACAGCAGCCCGAGGTGCAGTGCTACGGTGGCGTGCGAGTCAAGCCCGAAATACGCTTGGAGCTCTGTCCAGCACTCGATGCGTTGATTGTACCGGGCGGTCCAGGTGCACGGGGCAGCGGCAACCAGGAGACGCTGTTACGTTTCATTCGCGAACAGCAACGCCAATCCGAGATTGTCGCTTCGGTCTGCACCGGCTCCTTCCTACTGGCGCGGGCCGGTCTGCTTGATGGCCACCGGGCTACCACTCATCACCAGCGTAGGGAGCTATTCCGCGCCGAGTTTCCGGCCATCGAACTGGTTGAGGAGAAGGTCGTTGATGAGGGATCGATCATCACGGCCGGCGGTATTAGTTCTGGCATTGATCTGGCCCTGTATCTGCTGCAGCGCTGGTTCGGCCCTGAGGTTCGGCGGCAAGAGGCTAGACGCCTCGAAGGATCGTGGAGCTAGCCGCTACGATGCGCTTAACGTTGCTTGGCACCGGCACATCAATGGGCGTACCCGTCATTGGCTGCGACTGTACCGTTTGTACCTCACCTGATCCACGGAACCGGCGTACCCGCACAGCAGCCCTATTGGAAGCACGCGGTACAACGATATTGATCGATGCCGGCCCCGATATGCGTATGCAGGTCCTGCGGCACCATGTCACCTATCTGGATGCCGTTCTACTGACCCATGGCCATGCCGATCATGTTGGCGGAATCGACGACTTACGACCCTTTACCATGCATAGCCGGATTGCCGCTCGTCGCAGGGGTCCCCTGCCAATCTATGGTGATGCAGCAACCATCGCGCGGGTGCGGCACCAATTCGATTATGCTTTCGATCCAGCGCCGTCACTATCGACGCGCCCATCGCTAGCGACACATGTGCTCAATGGCCCATTTCGGGTCAATGATCTCGACATCATCCCTTTTACCGTTAACCACGGGCCCAATCCGATCACCGGCTATCGTTTCGGCCGTTGTGGCTATATCACTGACGGCAAAACATTGCCGCCGGCAACGATGCAACAGCTACATGGCCTCGATCTGTTGATCATCAATGCCTTGCGCTTCACCGACCATCCGCTGCACTTTACGGTGGATGAAGCCGTCGCCGTGGTCGAGGAGTTGCAACCGCGCCAGGCCCTCTTCGTGCATATGACCCACGACTTCGACCACGCGACGGTCAATGCCCAGCTGCCACCACATATTCAACTAGGCTACGATGGACAAGTTGTCGAGCTTGCCGACGACTGATCTTGATGAACGTTGCCGTCGATGCCCGCCTGCTCGCCTACCGTGTCGGTGGTATCGCCCAATACACGCAACAATTACTGCAAGCCTTATCGCCGGTCGCACCCCACGATACCTTCACTGTCCTTGCGCACCGCAAGCAGCAGAAGCCCATTGCCCTCGGTTCCAACCTGGTCCATCGCTACCTGTGGACACCGCCGCATAATCACTGGGAGCAATGGAGTCTGCCGCTAGAGTTACTCCTGATGCGAGCCGATGTGGTACACTCACCTGACTTTATTCCACCGTTGCACCTCCGTAAGCCGCTCGTCATCACGGTTCACGATCTTGCCTTTATGCGCTATCCGGCGATTCTTGATGCTGCGGCGCGACGCTTCTATGGTCAGATCGGTGCGGCAACCCGGCGCGCCGACGCGATCATTGCCGTTTCCGAAAGTACCAAGCGCGATTTGACGGAACTGCTAGACGTGCCGCCGGAACGCATCGACGTCGTCTACGAGGCAGCTGCATCACGATTCGAACCGCTAGAGCTTGCGCCCAATGCTAAAACCTTTAACGGTCACATACTGTATGCCGGCAGCTTCGCGTTGTTCGTCGGCACGCTCGAACCTCGCAAAAACCTTCCGACCTTGCTGCATGCCCTGGCCCGCAGCCGTGACCGCCTACCGGCAGCACTACCCAAACTGGTCGTCGCTGGGCCCCGTGGCTGGCTCGATGAGCCCATCATAGCCCAGGTGCGCGACCAAAAGCTTGGGGACTACGTGTACTTCATCGGCTCGGTCGATCAACACGACCTGATCTGGCTGTATAACGCCTGCCGCTTTTATGTCAATCCCGAACTCTATAGTGGCTTTGGCTTGCCCATCCTCGAAGCCATGCAATGCGGCGCACCAGTAGTGGCAGCCGATACCTCAGCCCTACCTGAGGTTGTTGGCGATGCCGGACTACTCGTACCGCCCCTTGATGTCGAGGCATGGGCCGACGTGCTAAGCCGTGTGTGGCAAGACGAGGCTCTGCGCAACGACTTACGAGCGCGCGGATTCGCGCAGGCACAACGTTTCACCTGGCAGCAAGCTGCCGAGGAGACCATGGCGATCTACCGGCGGGTCAGACAGTAGTGCAACCAACTCCATCCTTTCATCGCACGGGAGCAGCACGGCATCGGGTAGTCCCGTTTATCGCCTATCTGCTTGTTTTTTATGCCGTTTGGACCGGCTGGGTCTATCTCGTCTACCCCCGCCTCCAGATGATCGGTCCAGCGACGCTTGCCTATGCACTGGTCAATATCAGCTTGCGCTTGCTCATTTGGGTGCTGCCGGTCTTTTGGTACCTGCGGTATGTGGAGCACGTCAATCCCATTGCCTATCTGAACCTCCAGCATCACTGGCAGCGCGGCGTGCTGATTGGCCTGGCGCTCACGAGCATCAACATCCTCGGCTCGCTGCTTCGGTTCGGCCTACCGCATATGAGCTTGCATGCTATTACCTGGAATGATCTACTCAGCACCTCGCTGTTGATTGGGGTTATCGAAGAAATTCCCTATCGCGGGTTTATCCTGCAGCAACTCCAGAATTTTTGCCCGTTCTGGGTTGCTAGCCTAATCACAGCGCTGCTGTTTGTTGGCATTCATCTACCTGGGTGGATTGCGCTTCATCTGTTGAGAGCCGAGAGCGTCGTGACCATTTTCATCTTCGGCATCGTGATGGCAATTGTCGTCCGTTATTCTAAATCGCTGTGGAGTGCGATTGTGGTGCACAGCTTGAACGACTTTCTGTCAGCTGTCGTTTTCCGTCTCTGAAACATCGTCATCCTTCCATTACACAGGGAGCACAGTACCGTACTTTCGTGCCCAGCGAGACGTCCCGAGGATAGATAAGTGTGACTCTCGCGGCCTTAAAATGCGACGGGCATCGCAACCATATAGCTTAACGTTGCGGGCGCGGCGGCAGTCCCGCGAAGAACGTCCAGATGGCACGGGGCGCGTCGACGTCGTGGGTCGTCCGTCCGACGAGTCGCGGGGCACTGTAGATCGGATTTGGTACGACGTGGCCCCCGTTCATAATCGTGTATACGATCACGGGGTCCTTGTTGTCCTCGGCATACGTCGTGAGCGTCACCCTGGTGTCGCCGGATGTCTCGCGATGGTCAAGGGCACTGGTTGTCGGCGGCGCGGTGATACTGTTGATCTGGGCGAAGTGACGCGCCGTCTCCAGTGCGGAGAGGGCTGTACCGCGCGGCTTGAAGCCGAATAAGCTGATCACCCCACCGTTGTACGGCGCGATCGGATCGCGCGTGCCGCTCATGAGCAACATAGGAACTGGGCGTCCAGAGGCGTCGCATTCGAAGTTATCCGGGGTTGGCTGGGTCGCGGCGATGGCGGCCAAGCCCGCGAACCGCTCGGGCATCTCCGCCGCGAAGCGGAACACCAACTGGCCACCGTTCGAGTATCCGGCGGCGAAGACGCGGGCCCGATCAATCCCGTAGGCATCGTGGAAACGTGCGATGAGGCCCAGGACCAACCCGTTGTCGTCGATATTCTCGGTCCGCGCTGGGTAGTCGGCGGCGGTCCGGCAGTCGTGCCAGTTGCCCTTGTACCCATTGGGGTAGATGACGATGAAGCGCTCCTGCTCGGCGAGCGTATCGAAGCCGTAGCCGGTCGCCACACGCATCCCGTCGGCATCCTGGAGCGAGCCATGAAAGACGAAGAGCAGCGGTGCCCCGGCGGGGAGCGCACGGGGGATGATGGCGGTGTAGGTCCGTTCACGGCCATCAATGGTAATGCGGTCCTTCACAACCTCCGCGTTGAACGTGGGTTGCACGGGTGAGGGCGCATACGCAAAGTAGCGATACACCGCAGCGACGGCGAGAGCACTCGCGCCCACGATGGCACCGCCAATTGTCAGGGCACGCCGGCGAACTGGGACAGTGGTCAGTGATCTTTCAGGGCGTTGCATCAGGTTCGACACGATATTCTCCTCATCGGCGTGGAATCACGCCGCTTCACTTGTCATTATTGCGGGCGGTTCATCGCTCTAGGGCACATGGCGGCTTGGAAATGTGCAGGATCTCCCCAGCCGTAGCAAAGCCGGCACGCAGGTAGACTCGGCCGGCCGCTTCGTTTCCAGGTGTCAGGAAGACTGTTTGGACGCCAACCGCAAAGGCCTCATCCACCAATCGGGCAGTAAGGGCGCCGGCAATGCCTCGTCGACGGAACGATCCACGCACGCCGATACCTGCAATCTCGCTGATACCGTCCGCAGGCGCGATGCACACCCCCCCGCCGACTACTTCCCCCGTCGCCACGACCCGCGCCAGCACAGCGATCTGCCCGGCCTCAATACTGGCACGCAACCGCTCAACGTCATCTGCAGCGGGTGGAGCGCCACCAAATGCCTCATTCTGGGCGGCGATCATCCCAAAAAGGTCTGCATCAGTTGTAGGCAGGCCTATGTCAATACCCGCTGGCGAGGCAACTGCTCGTTCTTCACCCCGTTCGCAGATCATGAGTGGCAGTTGATCCTCCACCATAAAGCCAGCAGCCAGCAATCGAGGCTCGACAGCAGGAGCCAAGCGTGAGACATATTCGAGGCGTGGGCGACGCGACCTCGCTGCAAAGGCCACGATCAAGGCAGCTACATCCTCATCCGAGGGTGTAGCTCCATCGTCAGGGAGCGCATAATTCAGATACGGATTATCCGTATGCGCAGTGAAGGTTGCGAGGAACGGACCGATGCGTTCTGTTGCTCGACCGTGGCTCGCTCCAACGCGCATGTAAGCCTGAACTCGAGTATCCATGGTGAAGAAACCCCCTTCGCTCGTCTATGTGCGTTATTCCAATGGTCGGCAGCAGATACAGTATAGTATGCATGAGCAGGAAATCAGGGGTATTGGAACACAGAAAAAATGCTTGGGGATGGATGAACGTGCAAGACGACTCAGTGCCACTGTGGAGCCGCGAGGCGGCATACGCTCGTCTCCTCCGCTTGCAGCCGACGCTTCCCATTACCTTTCGGTCAGACCCGCTCTTTATGGAAAGCAACTCGAATGACGCCTGGCTGATCGGTGATGCTGTGCTACGCGTGTGTTGGCGCGGAGACCGGGCACGCTTCATTCGGGAGGCACACCTCGTCGCCGCCCTCCCGCCGAGCATTCCGCATGCCTCACTCATGGACTTCGGCAGCTACGAGGACCTTACCTGGACGCTGCACGAGCGAGTCGCAGGCGAGGTTCTAAGCGACGTCTGGCTTGACCTGCCGCCGGCAGTGCTCCGCGATGTCATCGCGCAGTTTGCTTCCATACTCGCCGCTCTGCACGCATGGTCGCCGCCGGCAGATGTTGACCTTCTCCTGACAGATCACGCGAGGGTCACTCCTCATGGCATCGAAGCGATCGTAGATGCCGACATAATCCCCTTACCCGTACCGAGGCTTCTGGCGTTAGTCGAAGCAGCCAAGGGCTTAGAACACGTCGATGCGGCCGTCATAGCCAGCATCGCTAACCGGGTACGCGAGCTCGCTTCGGCCGACCCCTTCGCGACGTCTTGGCTGCATGTCGTTCACGGCGACGCGGTCTTCGTGAATATGATCGTTCATGATGGCCAAATCAAGGCGCTGCTGGATTTCGAATGGGCGAGAAAAGGCCCACGCGACTTGGAGCTGGTTTCATTGATCCGCATGCTCGAAGATGCACGTACCCTGCAAGGACATGAGATCCCGCCCGTCATCCAATGGCTTCAGGAGGACTACCCGCAGCTGTTTGAGTCGCCGGATCTTGATCGTCGACTCTGGCTCTATGCACTTGCCTACACGGTCCGCGCAATTGTCTTCTGGCCGCCAGATCGGCCGGAGACAGAACTTTTTAACGTTCATCAACTTCATCGGCTCAGGCGGCTGAGCAAAGCTGGTATGGAATGGTATTGATTCTACAATGTATCATCCGCTCGTTGCGTTGTCGCAAAGACGGCCCGCGCACCCCGATCATACGTTAAGTAACTATACGCCCAGTTGATCAGCACCAGCACGCGGTTCCGGAAGCCCGCCAGATATAGAATGTGGACGCCTAACCACAGCCACCAGGCAATCGTACCGCTCCAGTTCATATTCCAGATCCGTGCGACTGCACGACGCCGGCCGATAGTAGCCATCATGCCTTTGTCGAAGTAGTGAAAGGGTTCGAGCGGCTTGCCACGCAGCTTGCGCACGAGATTGCGAGCAACAAGACGGCCTTGTTGCATCGCGACTGTTGCGAGCTGCGGGTAGGGCTTACCATCGGGGCCTTCCAGATAAGCCATATCGCCTAGCACCCAAACCTCGGGTCGGTCCGCCAGCTGCAACTCGGGTGTGACCGGGATACGATCACCGCGCTGCCGCGTTACGGGCAGTGTCGTCGCTAAAGCAGCTGCTTTGACCCCCGCCGCCCAGATCACCGTTGCCGTGGATAGCTGGTTGCCATCTTCGAACCGTAAACAGCTATCCTGGTAGCCCGTTACGGACACTCCTAGCTGTACATTCACCCCCATGCTGGTAAGTGTGCGTTGGGCCTTACGTCCTAAACGGTCAGGGAAAGCTGCCAGCAGCCGGTTCGTGGCTTCCAGCAAGTGAATCTGCACCTGCGCGAAGTCCAACGCCGGATAGTCCTTGGGCATGACGTGCCGAGTTAGTTCAGTAATCGCTCCTGCGAGCTCAACGCCGGTCGGCCCGCCGCCGACAACCACGAAGCACAAGAGACGCTGCCGTTCGGCTACATCGTCGGTTCCCACCGCTCGTTCGAAGCACGTGATCAGATGATTACGGAGCGCTACTGCAGCCGGTACGTCTTTGAGATCAAAGCTTTGCGCCTCAATCTCCGGTAAGCCAAAAAAATTGGTCGCAGTGCCGGCCGATATGACTACTTCATCATAGGGGAAATCCCCTTGATCCGTCGCAACGACGCGCCGGTCGAAATCGACGCGCTCAACCTGAGCTACGCGGAACTGAATGTTAGGAATTCCTCGCAACAGGGCGCGTGTGGGCAGAGCAATCTCTTGCGGCTCCAAGCCAGCAGTAGCAACCTGGTAGAGCAAAGGCCAAAAGCCGTAATAGTTGTTGCGATCAAGCAGCAGGATATCGACCGGTGCACCGGCCAAATGCTTGGCTACTTCCTGCCCACCAAAGCCTGCGCCGATAATAACCACCCGCCGCTGGGTCGCTGGTGGAATATGCATACCAATCCTTCCTTAGTTCAGGGCAGTCATGGTAGCACACGTATCAGGTCATGCGGAGTAACGTGCTACAGAAGAGGACTGCTCATGATGAGCAGCCCTACGTATATTAGGGATTGTTGCGCGTGTTTGTGTTCCCCGGCTTCGTCTCAATTTGGCTTTCCAACCGTTCGATCTCCTGTTCTTCCTGCTTGAGTTGTTGGCCGGCGCGGGCATAATCTTTGACATCGCCGGCGTCCTCAAGCCGCTCCTCGATATAATCCTGCTCGTTTGCGATGCCTTCGCCTCTAATCGGACGCTCGTTCATGACACCCTCCTATGCACTTTCCCAGTCAGCTTGAAGCTCACCTAAGTTCGGTACGCTCCGGTCTGCATCGGCTCCCAGTTGTTCCTTCAACGCATGGAAGAAGCCACATACTGCGGCCTCAACCAACGCATCGCCCTCTCGCGACCCCGCTTCCTGGGCGACCTTGGCGTAAAACCCCTGCTTCGTCCACGTCTGGAGGTAGCTCACCATTTCAACCATGCGCTCAACGAAATTGCCGCCCCACATCATTTCCCGGACCTGCGTCTCCGGCGCTTCGCCAACTTTGACGACGCCGTTGAGCTCGGTCATGATTGTCTCATCTTGCTCCAGGGCATGATGGCGGAGGGCATCGAAGACACCTTTAGCCCAGCGCTCGGTCTCCCCCAACGAGGAAAAATGACCATAGTCGCTCATCACGTGGAGAAAAGCGTCACGGTCAGGTGAAAGTGCCGTCGAGCCGCTCACTGCATCAGGGGTTGCTGCATTGGCCGGACGGCGCGGTAGCGGTAGATCTGTGCCTGGATCATCAATCGAGCCCATAGCCGATTGGGGGTTCATACGGTTGGCGTGTTGTGAGTCATCCATGCTGCAACTCCTTGATAATGGATTCCCTCACAGCAACAGTGGTGCCAGAAGCCAACAGCCTCTCGCTCACCGCTTCTCCTATGCCAGATCATCGAGCCGCAGCTGCACAGCTTGAGCATGGCCGGTCAAACCCTCAGCGGTCGCTAGGCGTGCGGCAGCAGGACCAATTCGCCGCAGGGCCCGATCATTAACGCTGATCAGCGAGATGATCTTGCGAAAGTCGTCGACATTGACGGGCGAAGCGTAACGGGCCGTGCCACCGGTCGGCATGATGTGACTCGGGCCGGCAATATAATCACCCAGGACCTCGAAGGAACGCTCACCCAAGAAGATGCCACCGGCATGACGGATTGCTCCGACATACTGCCAGGGGTTATCGACCAGCAAACATAAATGCTCGGGCGCATAATCGTTCGCCAAACGGATCGCATCTTCTACGCTCGGCACCACTACAATACCACCCTGTCGCTCCAGTGCCTGCGCCGCGACCTCGGCCCGTGCCAGTTCTTCAAGTTGCCGTCCGACCTCTGCCTGTACGGCCTGCGCAACCGCAGCCGAGGTCGTCAGCATGATAGCGGAGGCGAGTGTATCATGTTCGGCCTGAGCAAGCAGATCGGCCGCCGCATAGCGTGGATTGGCATGCGCATCGGCAATCACGAGCGTCTCGGTTGGGCCAGGCAACGCCTCGATGTCAACAATGCCATATACCGCCCGCTTCGCCAACACAACAAACAGGTTACCTGGCCCCACGATCTTGTCCACAGCACGTACGCTCTCGGTGCCATAAGCCAGCGCCGCTATCGCTTGGGCACCGCCGAGCTTATACACGCTCTGCACGCCGGTAATGTCGGCGGCCACCAACACCAGCGGCGAGACCTGTCCGGTTGCACGCTGCGGCGGGGAGCACACCACGATCTCACGAACGCCTGCGACGCGGGCCGGGATAGCGGCCATCAGCAAGGAGGAAGGGAGCGGCGCTGTTCCGCCCGGCGCGTATACCCCGACGCGCTCCAAGGGCATGACGATTTGGCCAAGCGCACCTTCGTCGGTCCAATCGATCCAGCTCTGCCGAGTTTGCTTGCGATGAAAACGTTCGATCTCAGTCGCAGCCGACCGTAGGGCCACTACAAGCTCAGGCGCAAGCTCCACATACGCAGCCGCAATATCGGCGGGCGAGACCTCCAATTCCGCAAGGTCAACGCCTTCGATACTGCGGCTCAATTCATGCAGGGCCGCGTCACCACCTTCGCGCACGGTGGCAATAATCCGGTCCACGGCCGCCTGTGGGGTCGTGCCCGTACCCCACTGTTGATCCAAACTGGCTTGCAACGCGGGCGCAACGCTCATCTCGTCAAAACGTTTGCGCCGCAGGACCGTCCGTTGCGCCTCGGCCAGATCATGGAAGATCGCAATGGTCATAAGTTGTCCGTTTCCAAAGTCTCAAGCAGCCGGGTAAAGGTCTCTGATTGGTCGGCAAACGCATAGTGGACCGGCAAGACCACGATGCCAGTGCTGCCGATGGTGCGCAGATGATCCACAGCGGCGAGAATACGATCTGTTGGCACGACGACCGAAACTGAAAACCAATCCAGCTCCTCGGGCCTTGCCCCGCTCGAAAAGACCGGCGCGAGCGTTGGACCTTGCAGACCACTGAGCGCTGCATGCGCCGTGACAGCAGACGCAACGGCCGCAGCATCAGTACCGGGGACATTGGCAATAATATGCTGCAGGCCCACGGCCCGTCGCTGAGCCTCTAGCAGTTCCAAAATCACGCGGATGGTCACGCGCTTATCGGTGTCCAGCAGGAGTGAGCGGCGACTACCAATCAAGCAGGCCTGTGATCGGAGGATGGTGCTGCCCGGCACGATCTTCAGCCGGTTTTCGCGCAAGGCTGTGCCAGTCTCCGTAATGTCGGCGATCATATCGGCATAGCCCAGACCCGGCGCACCTTCGGTCGCGCCCTGCGAGGCGATCAAGGTAAAAGAATACACACCGCGACCGTAAAAAAAGGCCCTCACGAGGTTGGCATACTTGGTCGCGATGCGCAGCTGTCGTCCACCGGCTGCGAACTCGGCCGCCAGATCGGCAACATCTAGCCAACCCTGCACATCAACCCAGGCCTCGGGCACGGCCAACACTAGGTCGGCGCGCGCAAAGCCCAGGTCGGGCTCAATGACCACGAGATTCGCGTCATCCCCGGCTTCTTCGCGCACCAAATCAAGCCCTGTGATGCCCAGATCAACATCGCCCGTGGCCACCTTCGCGACGATATCGGATGGGCGGTGAAACAAGACCTCGGCGGCCGGCAGGGTCGCGATGCGGGCAGTATACTGTTTCAGGTTGGGCCGCGAGACGCGCAGCCCACAGCGCTCCAGCAACTGCAACGTGGGATCATAGAGTGTGCCTTTGGAAGGCAAAGCAAAACGTAGCATCGCGGTCATAGCACCGGCACAACCACGGCGAGTGGACCACGTCGCGGTCCTTCGTGCGGATCATGCCAGATCACCTCGCCGTCCCCTGCGACCTCAACCACCGCGTGGGCCCCGCGTTTTGTGGCATCCCGCAGGTTGGCCTGCAAGGAGCGGCGGCGCACATCCAACTGCGCGACATACCCCCGGTCACGAAGCTGCTCCGCCACATGCAGTGCCTCGCCAAACAGCTGCTCCTCGGTCATCACAAGGAGCAGTGGCGCTGCCGGTACGCTTCGGGGTCTAGCCGCAGCCGCCACCCGCTCCAAACCGTATGCGAAGCCGACCGCTGGTACACTACCGTTACTCCCCAGTGCCGTCAGCAACTCATCATAGCGACCACCACCACATAATTGCAGCCCGTCTGCCCCGGCAATCTCAAAAATCATGCCAGTATAGTAGTGCAGGCCCCGGCTCATACCCAGATCGATGGTGAGACGCTCAGGTGGAATACCCCCGGCTACCAGATCCGCTAAAATGGCTTCGAGTTCCCCGAGTGGAGCGGACGAAAGGCCTTCGGCCCGCAAGAGTTCGGCTGCGCTTGCTAAAGCGGCGGCAGGCGTACCGCGCGCGGCTGCCAGGCGTAACAGCAGATCGAGCGCCCGCTCCAACGCACCCTGGGTTTCATTCCGCCGCAGCTTGCGTACCAGCCGTGCCACAATCGTCTCGGGCGTTCGCGTGCTGTTATTGATCGGTACTCCGACGGCCCGTAGCATCGTAAGCAAGAGCGCTTGCAACTGCTCGTCATTAAGCAGTTCCATCGGGCCGAGATCAAACAGATCCTCACCACTCGGCAGCAATTCAGCGCGTAAGCCCGCTGTCCCCTCACGCCGTAAGCGTTCCAGACTCCATAACAAACGGCTGACAGTGCGCTCGGCCAATCCCAAGCCCGCCAACAACGAACGGGCAACCCCGACATGCCCGATCACAACCTGCCAATCTGTCACACCGGCCTGATTAAGGCCGCCACACGCTAAAGCCAGCACTTCTGCGTCAGCCTGCGGCGTCATCCCGCCGATCAACTCCACCCCCACTTGTGTAAATTGGCGGTAGGTACCACGTTGTGGTCGCTCGTACCGAAAGACGGGACCGGCATAGCGCAGGCGGACCGGTAGTGGTTCAGTCTGCAGTGCGCGCAGGTAGGCCCTGAGCACTGAGGCGGTCCATTCTGGGCGCAACGCCAGAGCGCGACCATGATGAACGAAGTCATACAGCTTGCCGGCTAATTCTTCGCCGGCTTTGCGGAAATATAGCTCCCGCTGCTCCAGCAAGGGCAGATCGATCGCTTGATAGCCCCAACCGTTGAGCATATCGTCAAGCAGGCTCCCAATGGCGGCGAGCTGTGCTTGTTCAAGCGGCAATACGTCGCGCGTGCCACGGACCGGCTGCCAAGGCGAGCGTTCAATCATCGCCGCCCATTGTAGCATACTGCGTTGGGCTACCCTCAGCGTATCAAGCACGCCGGGACCTATCCCAAGCAGCCGCTGTGCTATACTGCACGCATGCTTCAACCATTCAATGTCACCTTCTATACGCGTCCGGGCTGTCACCTATGCGAAGAGGTCGCAGATGAGCTAGACGATCTGCGGCAGGAATTTGCTTTTACCGTCACCACGATAGATATTACGAGCGATCCTGCGCTCTTCGCCCGACTATGGTCACAAATACCGGTGGTTGCGATCACGGGCACGGAGTTGCGAGCACCGATCAACCCGACGCGCCTAGCGGCGACCATTGCACGCGCAGCGCGAGGCCATGCCATGGAAACAATATGAATACGCAGGATATTCTGGAACAAGCCCGCCAACAGGTACATGCACGGACTATCACCACGGCCCAACGGCGCGAGCGACCGTGGCAGTGGGCCTTTGCTGGTCTAGCCCTGACCTTGATCAGCGGGGTCTGGTTCTTGCCGGGCAGTACACTGGCGGCCCGCCTCCACCTTGTTGTGCAGGGCGTCTGTGCACAGGCCCACTTCTTATATGTCGGTCCACTCCAGATGCCACTATGCGCCCGGAACACCGGCATTTATGCCGGGTTCCTGGGCAGCCTGCTCTACTTACTCGCCCTTGGTCGTAGTCGAGCCGGTCGCATGCCCCGATTGCCGCTAGTAATGCTGTTGGCAGGGGGCGTTATCGCAATGGCCATTGACGGCACTAACTCGCTCTTGCTGGATATGGGCAACCACAACCTCTATACGCCCCATAATATCCTGCGGCTCATCACTGGGCTCCTGATGGGCACCAGCATGGCCGTCTTTCTCCTCTTGTTGTTCAACCTGTCATTACGGGCAAATGTTCGTACCGAACAGCGCGTGCTGGGCGGATGGCATGAGTATGCCGGCGCACTACTCGCCGATACGCTGCTCTTTGGCTTGATCTGGACCGGACCGTCGGCCTTGTATTATCCACTGGCTATCTTTAGCGTGCTCGGCATCGTGGGGGTGCTCTTCACAACCAACGTTTTTGTGGTCGCCATGGTGAGTGGCTTCGAAAATCGCCTACGCCGCCTGCCCCAACTGGCTCGTCCAGCGACAATAGCCTTGCTGCTCACGGCTTGCGAGCTCGGCCTGCTCGCCTGGTTACGGAGCTGGATGGAAATGTCGATGCCGATGTAGTGGCAGCCAGGGATGCAGGGCTAGCTGACCAGAGGTTCGGTCGGCTTAAGCAGGGCGAGTACCTGCGCCTGTAGTTCATGCACATTAAATGGCTTGGGAACCACAAAGCTAACGCCATGTGCCACGAGGCGCAATGGTTCGCTGCCACCCCAGCCCGTCATAATCCCCAAGATGAGCTCGGGATACCTGGCATGTACTAACGAGCACAACTGCCAGCCATCCATGTCTGGCATCGTAATATCGGTGAGCACGACCTTGATAGGACGTGTTGCAATGACATCGAGGGCTTCGACGGCACCCTTACTGGTAACGACCGCTACTTGCACCCCTTCCAGGGCGCGTTTCACGATGGACCGCAAGGCATCATCATCATCAACGACGAGTACGAGCGCATCCCTAGAGGTGGGGGCCTGTGAGGGAGTCATCGCGTCTACTTGGTGGGGCTAGCGCCGAATTGGCTTTTCAGTTGGCACAGGTTCAGCTGGCTTGCCAGTTCCAATCAGCAACGCGCTAACCCAGCCTTCACCGGTGCCGTTGATGATCGAGTTCGGATCATGCTCGGAACCGAGCCGCACGCGATACCAATTGCCGCCTGGATCGGACGAGCTAAACACAAGCTGATCGCCGACAGCGACATTGCCAATTTGTGGGAAGCTCACCCCCGGCCCGCTACGAACACGACCTCCCTGCGTGACCTTACCGATCAATTGATTCGTCGTCGTAGCGGTCGTGGTTACCGTTGGGGTGATAGCTACAGTATCGGCTACACTGGTTGGGGTCTCATCTGCTGCTGCGTTCGTAGCGGTTGCATTAGAACCTGCGGCAACCACGGGTGCTGGCACATCTCGCCGCAGCTCGCCTAGCACAGCTTGGACGCGATTTGTGGCAAGCAGCAAGCCCAGCAAAGCCAGCACCAGGACGACCGCCGTTTTAACGGGCTCACTAAAACGTAGCAAGGCCGAACGAGACTGCAAACGATCAAGGGCCGACTGAGCGGTATCCGCAACCGATTCACCCCAACTGGTTTTACCGCGGTCCTCGTGCGCGACGCGCCGCAAGGCCCACAGCGTTCGCGTGTCGCCGACCTCTGCTAATGCACGAACGGCACTCCACCGCACATTGCTGTTCGGATGACGTAGGGCACCCATCAGGGCGCCACTCGCTGCGCCATCACCGATTTGGGCTAAGGCTTCGGCTGCGCGATAAGAGGTCAACCACGGTCGATCGGGTGCCAGGGCAGCAGTTAAAGGGCCAACCGCTGGCTGACCAATGGCTACCAACTCATTAATCGCACTCGCATGTAAGGGATGGTTGGAATCGCCAAGAGCAGTTATGAGTTCACGGATGCGATCGTCGCTGATGCGCGGGGGCGTCGGCTCGCTACGAGCAGAACGGCGGGATACTTGTTCGTTGCCCGGAGCATCTGAGGCGTTAGTACTCATCCGGTAGCTTCATCCTTCCTCTTGTTGATAATACGCCCAACCTGATTTGGCCACCGTTCGAGTACAGCGTCAAGGATTGCGGTCGCAACCATCGCTTTATGTTGAGACGGCAAGCTTTGTGCCACGCCGAAGCGGTCGATCAAAGTAACAGCACTCGTGGCTCTCCCAATACTACTTACGGCGTCGTTAGCAACGATCAGATCAAGCTGCTTGCGCTGCAGCTTATCGGTCGCCGCCGCCAGCAGATGCTCGGTTTCAGCGGCGAAGCCGACTTTGATGCAGTGCTTGAACTCACTAAGCGAGGCCAGAATATCAATGGTGGGCTCGAGTACGAGCTCACGTTGCGCAGCATTCTTTTTTATTTTTTGGCTTGATTGTTGGGCCGGGCGATAGTCAGCCACAGCTGCAGCCATACACAGCAGATCCGCGTTGCCGACCGCACGATGTACAGCATCGTACATTTCAGCCGCAGTTTCGACATACTCCATGCGCACACCATGTAACGATGGGAGGCCGACCGGCCCACTGATCAACGTGACGGTTGCGCCTTCATCCCGTGCAACAGACGCCAGCGCGTAGCCCATCTGACCCGAGGAGCGGTTACCAATGAAGCGCACCGGATCGAGCGGCTCGTGCGTACCACCGGCTGTCACCACCACGCGCCGTCCGGCCATGCGGCCATAGTGCCGGCCGAGGACGGCCCGCACCATACCATTGATCGCCTCGCCCGCTGGCAGACGACCTTTGCCCAGCAAGCCCGACGCCAGCAAGCCGTCATCCGGCTCCAAGATCGTCCAATCTCGTTCGCTCAAGGTGGCCAGATTGGCCTGGGTCGCAACATTATTATACATGTTCACATTCATAGCCGGAGCCAGACACAAAGGGGCAGTTGTCGCAAGCACGGCACTCGTGAGCAGGTCATCGCAAAAACCGCCCACGATGCGCGCGATCGTCTGCGCCGTGGCCGGAGCGATCACCACCACGTCGGCTTCGGCACCAAGCGCCACATGGGCCGCCGCATTTTCGAGCGTCGTCCACATCTCCGTGTAGACCGGGCGATAGGTCAGGCTATGGAACAACAAAGGAGCGACGAAGTTCGTCGCTTCCTTGGTCATCACAACGTCGACCAACGCCCCGGCTTGCGTCCATTGGCGTGCTACATCCACCAACTTGTAGCAGGCCACGCTCCCGCTTACCCCCAGGAGAATTCGTTTACCCGCTACAATGTCCACCTAGGATCTGGTTCCCTCTCAAGCCCGCATTGTAGCAGTCGAGCCCCAGATCGTCAAAAAAGGAGCGGCCACAGCACTGCTTATGCGGCGTTCAGCTCATAGATCAGCCGCAGCCCTTCCAGCGTCAGATACGGCACAATATGATCGATCACATGGGTTTCACCGGCGATCACTTCAGCGATCACTTCGGCCATACCACCGGTGGCGACGACTGTCGCACGCGCACCTAACTCTTTCCACATGCGTGTCACGAGACCCTCGACTAGGCCGGTATAGCCCAACACAATCCCAGATTGCATATAATGGACAGTGTTTTTGCCGATCACGTGCGGCGGCTTGACGAGCTCGACTTGATACAGTTTTGCAGCAGCCCGGAAGAGTGCCTCCGAAGCAATCCCCACACCCGGTGCAATCGCACCACCAATATAATCGCCTTCGGCCGAAACAACATCGAAAGCGGTCGCCGTACCGAAGGCAATCGCGATCGTCGGGCCGCCGTACCGCCGGAACGCGGCAAATGAATTGGCTACCCGGTCGGCGCCAAGTTCTCGTGGTGTATCAATCAGCAAGCGCATACCGGTTTTGACACCCGGACCAAGCACCACCGGCTCAACCGCCAGGTAGGTACGTGCCAGATCCAGAAATACACTGGATAGCGGTGGCACAACGCACGAGATTGCGCAGCCATTAATCTGGTCAAGGGTGATGTTGCGCTGCCGGAGCAGATTCAACACAATGACCGCATATTCATCGGTAAGCTTGTGACGTTCGGTCGATATCCGCCAGTACGCGGCAAGGTGCTCGCCGTCATACAAGCCGAGCTTAATATTGGTATTACCGATGTCGAATGCCAGTAGCATAATCCCTCCACCGATCATTCGGGCTGCTGCCGGTGGTCAGGCACGCGTGCTTCGCAGTGATCATCTGGCGGGCTTGCGGGCGACCCAGCAGAGCCGTAAGCTCCGCTCATTCGGCGCTTGCAGTGTGAAGCAGTCATAGCAGCCTTCGACCACAAAGCCGGCCACAAGCAGACTTTCAAGCCAAAAGGAACGTGGATAACCGCGCTCAACGTGCACTTCTCGAAAGCGTTCCCAGTGGTCGACCGAGCGCCGGTGCCAGCCGGTCAGGACCAACGTCGAACAATCATTACCATCATACGCACTTTGCATCACCTGGATATAATCGGCGTCCTCGTACACTTCGACGCCCGACCAGTAATTGCGTAAAAAGTACTCGGTCGCTACATCACAGCAGAGCAAACCATTGGGAGCCAAAGCAGCATAGATTGACCGGAAGGCCAGCTCTACTTCCTCCTCACGGAGCAGATAGTTGAGGCTATCATACCAGCAGGTGGCAAGGTCGACCGGTGCAGGCAACATAACCGCTCGCAGGTCGCCTTCGATCCACTCTACTGCCACACCGGCCCGTGCCGCTTTGCGTTCCGCCACAGCCAGCATCGCCGGCGAGCGATCCAGCCCAATCACTTGCCAGGCAGCTTCGGCTTGGATAATCGCGAAAGTACCCGTGCCACAGGCCAGATCCAACAAACGTCGGCCATCGACTGAGTGACGGCGCAGCAGGTCAGGCAGGTAATTAGCGGTCAAGATCGAATGACGGATTTGCCCCGTCTGATCATAAACCGCAGCATAATCGCTATAGATCATCAATTCACCACAGCAAGACCGTGTAGCAGGTAAGATAAAAAAAGCCCCGTGCTTCTGAAGGAGCGGGCTCGTGACCACAGTGCAGCAGACAGGCTAGCGACCCTTACGCTTTTTGTCGCGCCGCGCTCCCCGGCGATTGGTTGTTGCCACCGGACGTGCCGGAGCAGCAGGCTGACCATCGGCTGGCCCATCCGCAGTGTAGGTTCGGGCTCCCGCCTGCTTCGCGTTCGCCGCAGCGTAGGTCCGTGCCCCCGCCTGCGCCTGCTTCCCGCCGCCACCATAGCTTCGCGCACCAGCACGCTGCGTTGGCTGACGCCGTGCCGCATCCCGGCTTGTCGCTACCAGGGCTGGTAAGCGTTGTGTCAAAAAATACGCTGCCCAAGCAAGGTAGCCCAGGGTTGCGAGAAATACAAGATAGCCCCAGATTGGCTTACTCAACACCGGCACCCCAAACGCCCGCAGTGCTAACACCACGAGGCCGACCGCGCTGATAATGGCCAAGCCGAGACCCGTACGTTGGAAAAAACGGGCACGAAGCGGATTCGCTTCACGCCAACCCTGATAAAAGTAAACACCGGCGATCAACCCGATCACCCAGATCGCCATCGCTACCCAACTTCTGCCTCCAAAGCCTTGGCCATCCTGTAGCAGATTCTGTATATCGAACATCGAGTGTGTCGCCTCCCAGCAAGCGGTCGTGACACGATTATACCAGTGGCCTAATGCGAGCGTCAAACGTGCTAAATGATACTGTATCCTATACGGAGCAACCGTAGTGCTTGTCTACAGGAGTTAACATCGTGGACCGTGAGTATCCAAAGCATCCACTAGTGGGCGTGGGGGCACTGGTTTGGCGCGAGGATCGCGTTTTATTAGTTAGGCGTAACCGGCCGCCTAAACAGGGGGAGTGGAGCTTGCCCGGTGGCATGCTTGAGGTGGGCGAGACCTTGCAGCAAGGTGTCGCACGTGAGGTCATGGAGGAGACGGCCTGCGCAGTTGCCGTGGGCGAAATCGTCGCAACCATTGATTTGATAACACGTGACGAAGAGAGGCGAGTCCAGTACCACTATGTCTTGATTGATCTGCTGGCCGAGTGGATCACAGGAGAAGGTCGCCCTAACGATGAGTCAAGTGACTTAGCTTGGACCACCCTAGCAGATCTTGCTCAGTACAATTTGTGGTCAGAGACAGAACGCGTTATCCGCCTGTCGGCCGAAAAGCGGACGGAGCGCGGTGCATAGCCTGAGCCACGCCGAGCACTCCGTCGCCCGCACCGTTACATACCCGCGAACCGGCGAGCCAAGCGTTCGAAATGCTGCGGGACATCTTTTTGGAGTGGCTTGCCATGGCCGGCCAGCACATGCTTGGTAGGTATCGGCGCGAGATGATCACGAATCGAACGGCACGACTCCTCATAGCTGTCACAGAGGAAGGGAAAGGTCGGCCGCACCTTACCCCCAAACGTCATCACGGCATCGCCCGCGAAGAGGATCTGTTGCTCAGGGTGATACAGCGAGCAGTGGCCATGCGTGTGACCGGGTGTCCAGACGACCTTGAGGCCACCAAGGACCGGTAGCATTGTCCCATCCAGCAGCGTTTCGTCGACCGCACATGGCAACGGCGTCGAGCTTTTGCCGCCAACAAGCCGCATCATTGTGCCGAGCGGCGCCACTGGAAATGTAGCACTCGGATCCTCACTAATTGCTTTGGCATCAGGCTGCGGTGCCCAGACCTTCGCATGCGTCACCTGGCGAAGATTCGCGGCACCACCAACATGATCGGGATGCCGGTGTGTCAACAGAATATGCTTCACATCGGTCGGCTCGCGGCCCAGCGCCCGAATCAGGGACAAGATTTTATCGACCGTCCCGATATAGGCGGTGTCGATTAGCGTTAAACCGCCCGGTTCATAGATCAGGTAGGCATTAACCCCGCCACCGTCGATCTGGTGAATATTCGGCAAAATTTCCATCGTCTGCTCCACATATCAGCGTTCTCCAAAGGTATGGAGCAATAAGTGTGCAGACAATAATGCGAGTATTGTGAGATACAATAAAGGTTATGGCTCGGCATCGATTATGCTGAAGCTCGGAGCGTAGTGAAAAGTGATGTGATGGCACGAGGGATTAAATCATCTATTGCAGCACCACCGGCAGTCCCCGCCCCCGTAGAGCGGCGGGGCTTCGCTTTAAGCATAGGCCGGGGTTTTGCTGCCCTGCACATCCGCAATTACCGCCTATATTGGTGGGGCCAATTAGTCTCATTGATCGGGACCTGGATGCAAACGACCGTCCAGAGCTGGCTTGTACTCCAGCTAAGCCACAGTCCACAGGCGCTGGGCATCGTTACCACCTTGCAATTCTTGCCGATCACAGTGCTGTCGTTGTTCGGCGGAGTCATCGCCGATAAGCTACCGAAGCGGCGTTTGTTGATCGGGACGCAGGTGGTAGCCATGACGACTGCCGCGATCTTCGGGCTACTCGTGGCGACACACTTGATTCAACTGTGGCATATCTATGTCTTGGCCTTTTGCACCGGCCTGGTTAACGCTTTTGATAACCCGGCACGCCAATCCTTCGCCGTAGAGCTGGTTGATCGCGAGACGTTAAGTAATGCGGTTGCACTTAACTCCATGTTATTCAATGCCGCTCGTATCGTCGGTCCCGCCGTCGGTGGCTATTCGATGGCATTCTTTGGCGCCGCCCCCGCACTGTTCTTTAATGCCGCCAGCTTCCTGGCCGGGATCGGCGCGCTTGTCTTTATGAAACCGGCCGAGATGTACCCCGCACGACGTTCAGAACGTGGCAATGTGCTAGGGCAACTGCATGATGGTCTCGTCTACAGCTGGCGTACGCCATCGGTTTTGTTGGTGATGGTCGTGATGGCAGCGATCGGTACGTTTGGGTATAACTTCAGCATCTCGCTACCGCTAATCGCAGACTTTGTGCTTAAGACCGACTCGGGAGGCTTTGGTACGTTGTTGGCCCTAATGGGCGTTGGCTCCCTCGTAGCAGCGATTATGACCGCTTACCTAGGACGGCCAACCACACGTCGCCTGCTCATCGCCTCGGCAGCCTTTAGCGTATTGCTGCTCGCCGTGGCCCGCTCGCACAACTTTATGCTGACTGGAGCCTTGTTGGTCGTACTGGGCTTCTGCGGTATTACATTTGCCACGGCAGCCAACACCCTCTTGCAACTCAACGTTCGTGATGACATGCGTGGGCGGGTGATGGGCTTATATATGTTGCTGTTCGCGGGTAGCACGCCCCTGGGAGCACTGATCATTGGTGTATTATCGGCGCGCGTCGGCGTAGAAAATACACTGTCGATTTGTGCCGGTCTATGTACCTTGGGAGCGATCGCTGGAACATGGTTCCAGCGTCGTCATCCCCTGGAAGTTGAGGGGGGTTAGGTGTGCTCCTGGCATGAACGTTGCGGCAGGCAAGCCCAGATATGTACTACTATCCCGCCTAGATCATGGACAAGCACATATGCATTTTTTGAAGCGATCATTGCTCCTTTTGGCCATAGCGCTCATAGTTGCGGGCTGCAACCCGTCCAGCTTGGTAACAACCGAGCCTTTACCGTCGCCATCGCCAGCAGCTAACCAAGCGGCCCTAGCCAGCCCAACGCCGATCAATACGCCGACGACAGCTGGAACGTCGAGCCCCAGCGAGACCCGGACCGCTCATCCTACGCTCACGGCATCACCAACAGTCGCAACGTCTCAACCTGCGCTGACACCGAGCATAACACCGACCTCAGCGTCACAACTGGTTCCAGCTAGCAGCGGTCGCCGCTTTCGCATTGAACAGCGTGCAACGGGAACACAGGACGCACTTAAACCAATTGCATTGGTTTTGCACACTGCGACGATCAGCGGCACTGATCTCGTCTTGCGGGTCGGGTTTGAGAATACATCCGATAAAGGCTATGATCTGTTTGGTGGTGCCAATGGGCAGGACGCGCGCTTGGATGATGCCGCTGGCGGCGAGTACCATCCGACCGGCGTAAGCTCAAGCCTGCGGACGGGGATCGCACCACAGGGTGGTTGGCAGCCGGGCGGCGCGAATGTGGGCGATCTCACCTTTCCACGGCCCAATGGTGCAGCTACCTATAGCCTGCAGTTCCCGGGCTATCCACCGCTTGCCTTCCACCTTGACACACCGCTGCCGGATAGCGCGCTCATTACATTGGCCGCTGGCACCTACCCACTCACTCAAACACTGTACAGCACGCGCGAGCAATTGAGCAACATCGAACTGCGCATGCAAGCCCTCCAAGCCACCGGCGACCGGCTGATCTTCACCGTGGGCTTTGCCAACATAGCACGGCAAGGCTACGATTTGATCGTCGGACCCAAGGGCAGCGATGCGCGCCTGCTGGATGCGGAAGATGCGCAATACGAGCCCAGTGCTGTGAGCACCTCGCTGAAAGACAAGATCGCACCACCGGGCGGCTGGCAGCCCGGCCAGGTATATACCGGTACGATCAGCTTCCCAAAGCCGCAGGCCATCGCCGATCTGCGCTTTACCTTTCCTGAATATACCGCCCTGTCGCTGCACTTCGACCGGCAAGGGCTCGCTGGGGCTCAGATTACATCACCTCAGGGTGGCACTGCCGTGCCTAAACCAACTGCAGGACCGGAGGAAATGGCCTTTGCCCAATTACAACAACTGCTCAACAATCAAGCGCAGGCGCTGCAAGGAGGTGATGCCGATAGCTACGCTATGAGCTTTGCCGGACCACTTCAAACCGAACAGCGCAAGATCGCGGCGCGGATCAAACAAGTACCGTTAGTCACCTATACGCTTGCGCTTGCTCCCAACGCAACCTTGACTGGCGCCGCTACAGGTAAACTTGACCGGGTGCCCGTTGAGGTCGTATACACCTTGCGGGGGATGGCTGCCGACAACGTCTTCAAGAACGAACTGCTGTATAGCTTTGCACGGGTTGGCGACCAGTGGCAAGTCACAGCCGTGACGAGCTCTGACAATCCACCGTTCTGGGACTTGGACGATGTGATTGTGCGTCCCACAGCCCACTTCTTGATCATGGCCCGTCCCGTCTCACAGAGCATTTTGCCGACGTTAGAAAAGGAGACCGAGGCTGCCTACGCCGATCTACAAGCGCGCAAATTACCGTTGGAACAGCGCTACGTCGCGTATTTTGCCGGGAGTGAAAGCGATTTTGCTCAGCTAACCGGCAAGGGAGCGAGCCGTTATCTTGGTGTCGCACTATCGCGCTACGAAATCAGTGGCGACACAATTACGACACTCAGTCGCGCCTTTTATGTTAACGGCGCCGCCTTCGCCAACTCAGAGCAGCAGCATACGACCAATGATCGGCGGGTGACGATCACGCATGAGTTGGTGCATCTAGTGCTGGCGCGGGACACGCGGCCCTTCACGCCACCCTGGCTGGTTGAGGGAGCAGCAGTCTATTATTCCGAAGGCGATAAGCCGTCGACACGCGAGCGGCTGCTAAGCGATCCTACCTTCACCGATCTTTCCTTGACCAAGCTGACCGCCGCTACATCTTTGGGCGAGCATGACGTTATCGGGACGACGACCGGCTATGAATACGCCTTCTCCGGTGAGACGGTCGCCTACCTCGTGCAAACCTTCGGCGAAGACAAGATGCTCGCATTTTACCGCTCGTATGCGGCAGTCCCGGCCGCTGAAGTGCGTGATAAAATGCCGACCTTTGGCGGCTCATCCGTCATCGACAGCGCGATGGCCGACTTCAGCACCAAAATCACGCCAGGGATGGTGCAAAAATTCTTCGGACGTGATCTCGATCAACTGGATCACGATGTGAAAGCTTGGCTGCGGAAGTGAACGCTGCAACAACAAATCAATGCTATAGTTGCGGCGTAAGGAAGCAGTTTGTAGTCACAGAGCAATCACCGACACAAGATCCTGCATTATGGCCGCTGTGATTGATGCGAAACCAAGGAGTTAAGGATGCTGGCTGTAGCTAACCGAATTTATGTCAATCCAGATCATGCTGATCTGTTTGAAGATACCTTTCAGCGGCGCGCTGGCCTGGTAGACCGCATGCCAGGCTTTATCTCCAACCAGGTCTTACGACCGGTTAACCCGAGTGATCCGTATATCATCCTGACCTTTTGGCAATCGCGCGCCGAATTCGAGGCCTGGGTGCAGTCGGACGAGTTTCGTAAAGGCCATGCCGTATCGGGGACACTGCCTAAGGATGTCTTTAGTGGACCGAGCAAGCTCGAAATCCATGAGATTATCCAAGACTCAACCCAGCCCGATCTCCGTCCCGAGCCACGCGGAGAACCCTTTCATCCGCATGGCCCTGCATAGCAGGCGGTGCCGGGTGCACCATCTGCTATGCAGCACTATTGCTCTTCTTGAAGCGTGCTAACGGATACCACTATCGAAGCGGATGGTCACGTCGACAAACTGATTAGCCGGCACCACAACGGTTAGCGGAGCAGCCCGCGGATAGGTAGCGGCTTGCGCTGTGTGTGGCAGTAGAGTATAGGTGCCTGGCGGCAGTCCCAGTACGAAATGCCCGTCCTGGCCACTGCTGGTCTCCATGATCGGCTGCTTGGTGAGCGCATCCTCCGCAGCAACGATGGCTTGAAAGGGGCGATCAGCACAGGCCTGACCGGGGCGCGTGACTGGACACGTTGGCCCAATCGTCATAATACCGGTGATGCCGGAGGTAGCATGCGGCGTCGTAGCCTCCAGCTTGAACACCTCACTACCAAGTCGTCCTAACAACACTTTTGAAGCTGTTGGCTCAGCAGGATGCCATTCGAAACGCGCCCGCTCGAACCACTGTGTCTGGACGGTATCACCGCTACTATTCGTCATTGTTTGCGGTGCGGTGAGAGGTAGGCCGAAGAGAGCAAGACTTCGATCATAGCCATTGAGCCGCTGGTCGCTCAGACCATGTGACTGCCAATAGCTCATGAACCCTACACCTGCTTGTTGGTCACAAACGTTGTGACCCGTCTGTCCAAACCACAAGCAGCCTTTTTGCGGGCCGGGTTCGTGATCCGTCGGGCCTGCCGCTGCTCCGCGGATACGCATATCGGCACCAAGCCGGCCCTGGAGCACATCATAAGGTGGTTGCAACTCTGGATGTAGTTCAAGCCGGGCTCGTTCGAGCCAGAGCGTTAAGTAGGTGCGTCCCGTATCTGCGTTGACCTCGGCCTGTACCGGGCTGAGGGGCAAGCCAAAGACGCCGAGACCGCCATTGCGTTCCCAATAGCTTCGGAACGGACCGCTAAGGCATTGCTGAGTTTCTGTGAAGCAAAGCGCAGTTTGGGCATGGGCATAACCAGCAGGGCTCAACACCAAGAGCAGAAGCACTGCAATCAACAAGGGTCGACGCATCATGGGACTCCTAGGCGAAACATGGGTGGCATCACGCAAATCGCTCTTACTTACGAGCGTGGACGAGGCTCACCGGCAACCCCCGGACCAGCTACGTGTGTTGCATTCGAGTCCAACCATTCAAGCAACGCTACCGCTTCTTCCCCATCAAAGCGGGCATGTTGGGTCGTGTTGGTTCCCATAGGTGCTGCAAATGTTACAAAAACTGTACGCTCATCTGTTTGAATTTCGGTTACCAAATCGAGATTAATAAATGTGTCGCCAATCTTGATCAACCGCATAAGCCCTCCATAAGCCGCCACGACCGGAATCTCATCCTGCTTCGCTGCCCACTATGCGTCAAGTATATAAACAATGGAGCATACTCTGTGCCCACAGATATACAACGGAGAAGACATGTAGACTGCTCTCTGTCATAGTTCCCACCGCTTGACAATCTGCCACAGACCACTTACTATTGCGAAATATCGCAATAGCGATAAATTGCTCGAAGCTCCATGACGGTTAATGATCCTGGCTGCGGCGACCACCAGCGCCCCCTGCACTACCTGCATGGCTGATGGCCCGCGTCGAGCAGCAAAAGTGGACTAAAAGGAGAATTCCATGAAGTGCTGTCATCGATTCGTCGGCCTATTCGTCCTCGCGTTGCTGATCACGGCGTGCGGGGCATCAAGCAACTCGGCTTCTAACCCAATCACGGCACCTAGCGCTTCTCCCGCCGGCGCAACGACGCAAGCGGTTGGTGCAACTGTGGCTAGTACAGCCAGCACCCAACCTTCTGGACAATTTATCATTGGGAGTTTAGAGGAGCCGGGCAACCTCAGCCCACTCATTGACCTGTCTCACCATTTTCCCGAACACGTACCCCAGACCATGATGTTCGATAGCTTGATCCAGTTTATGCCCGATAGCACGATCCACCCCAAACTGGCCGCAAGTTGGGATATTAGTCCTGATGGAAAGGTCTATACCTTCAAGCTCAATCCCAAAGCGAAGTGGTGGGATGGTTCGCCGGTTACTGCCGATGATGTTAAGTTTACCTTCGATGCAATGATGAATGACAAGACTGGGAGCAGTATTGAAGGCGTGGAACCGGTCGATACGGTCGTGGTCGTCGATGCACAAACGGTCAAGATTACCTTGAAGGCGCTGAGCCCGCTTTTTCTGGCCCAGGGTGGGTCACGCGGGATTGTTCCCAGCAAACTCCTCAAAGGGCAAGACCTGACGAAAGCTGAATTTAACCGGAAACCGATGGGCAGTGGTCCCTACAAATTCGTCTCATGGCAGCAAGGCAGCGCTTTGGTCCTAGAAGCAAATACCGACTACTTCCAGGGTGTTCCCCAAATTGGTCGAATCATTTTTAAAGTGCTCCCCAACCAGAACGTCATTTTAACCCAGCTTAAAAGCGGCGAAATAAACTATGCGCTGATTGGCGCACGTGACTTAGAGCCGGTGAAAGCCATCCCGGGCACGAAGGTATACGAGAACCCGTCCCCGCGTTTCTTTGATATTGCCCCCAATTACAAGCTGGAGTTTTTTGCGGACCGGAATGTCCGCGAAGCCTTACTCACTGGCATTGACCGCCAAGGGATTGTCGATAAAGTCCTCCAGGGCCATGGCGTCGTCATTGATTCAAATGCTGCCCCAGCATCCTGGGCCTATAATCCCAATGTTCCAAAACATCCCTATGACCCGGCTCAAGCGAAAAAAATGTTAGCAGCAGCTGGTTACACGCCTGGCCCGGACGGTATCCTAGCTAAAAATGGCAAACCTTTGAAATTCACGGTGATGATTAATGCTTTTGATGCCACGTTACAACAAGTCCTGACCGTGGCCCAACAGGAGTTAAAGGACATTGGGGTAACGATGATCGTTGGCCCGGTGGAAGCTGGTGTCTTTAATTCCCGGCGGAGTAAAGGGGACTTTGATGCATTGAGCCGGGTGTGGAACCCGGTCTACGACCCTGACCAGGATGGCCTGAATAAGACCGGTAATTTCTACGGCTACAGCAATCCCCAGGTGGACCAGATGGGAAAAGCTGCCCTTGCAATCAACGATCAGGCAGCGCGTAAAAAGCTATATTTGGACGAGCAGGTAATCCTTTCAAAGGATGTCACCCGACTCTGGCTGTACAGTGAAAACGAACTCCATGCGGTGAATCTGCCATTGGTCGGACCGCAAAATCACCCGGTCAACTTCTTTTGGAACCTCTGGCAGTGGGAGATTAAAAAGTAGCCACGGATCGCATCTGTAGTTAAGCTAAGACCATGGTACTTTTTGTCCTGAAACGGGTCGTTCAGGGATGTGTAACGCTGGCAGGGTTGGCGCTGGCCGCGTTTGCCGCCATCCACGTTACTCCGGGCGGACCGGCGGCTTTTTTAACCGTCAGGGCAAGGGTAGCGTACGTTCGGGCAATACCCGCGTGCAGGACCACATGCTACACTAGGGGGTGAACTGGAACGTGCGCGACGAAAGGGGACCTGTATGCGTTGCCCGAAAG
>JACDGP010000154.1 GCA_013821605.1 Herpetosiphonaceae bacterium | reverse complement strand
ACTCATCTCAACCAGTACTCCCTGTACTAACTCACGGTGCAGATCGGTAGGATTTGGCAAGCGCTCTAGCTCTTCAGCCGTGAGCAGGGTTTGTGCAATTGCCATGGTGCTCACATTCCTCTTCACAACAATCAATGTGGAATATAGTATACCGCTCGCGGAAAAGGCCTTGAACTAAAGTTCAGGCTAAGAACGGAAGTCCGCTGAAGCGGACTGGATGATGTAAGTTCGCCAGAAGCCTTTGGTAATCCTGGGATTGTTTATTCGTCCCCTGTGTCTTCTTGGTCTTGCTCTAGTGCCGGTATCGTTGTGCCTTGTCGGTGATGCTCTTTCTGTTGCTGAACATAACGGATTGCTGTTGGTAATTGGCGTCCGCCAAGGGAGAAGACGCCGTAGCCGTGTTGCCAAGCGAAGCCATCAGCTTGGATTGTGTGATTCAAATAATGAGCACTGCTGCCTTTGACATGCCTGACAAAGTCAGCGATCGAATGTTTTGGTGGGATGGAAACAAGCAGGTGAAGATGATCTTCAATCCCCCCAATGGCGTGCGGTATGCATTCCAGTGAAGCCGCTTTTTTCAGGATATAGCTATACAAAGGATCTTGGAGGTGGGGCAGAATCATCGCCTGCCGTTCGCGGGTTGCCCATATTACGTGATAATATAGTCGCCAGAGGGCCATTCGCGTGTTCCCTTTAGATGAGTCCGCTTCAGCGGACTTTCGGTTTGAGCCTGAACTTTAGTTCAAGGCCCCGCAACCCTGTACGTTGTCATGCAGTAAGATAGCATCGAACGGTCACGTATGAAGATCCTATTGTTTGGCGATACCACGGCGATTCACGCACTTACCTGGAAACTGTTCGATAGTCCCACGGTCGATCATTTGCTGTGTGCGCCCGGCAATGGTTGCAAGCGCGCGTCGCATTGTTTACAGCGCGTTGAGTCAGATCCATGCCAGTGGTAGTACCTACCGCAACGACGTTGGGCTCCGCGAGTTGTGATGCGCGTGCTATAGTTCACGCCTGCAGCCTGTCAGGATAAAGGCCGGCTGTCATGTTGCAAGGACGGATATGTCAATTCAGGCTATTTTATTTGATCTCGATAATACGTTATACCCTGCCTCATGCGGCTTGGTCCCACATGTAGAGCAGCGTATTGCACGCTTTGTCATGGAACATATGCAGGTTAATGAGGCCACGGCCTTGGAGATGTGCCAAAGCTATTATGTAACCTACGGCACAACACTGCAGGGACTACAAACCCATTTTGGCGTCGCTGAGCCCGAAGCCTTCGTTAACTATATTCATGATATAGCTGTCGAGGAGTTTATCACGCCCAATCCGAAGTTGACCGAGATGCTGGCAGAACTGCCGGTGCGGAAAATTATCTTCACCAACTCGGTGCATGATTATGCCGAACGAGTGCTCGAGCATATGGGTATTCGTGACCAGTTCGAGCGCATCTTCGATGTGCGCTACTTCAAACTGGTAGGCAAGCCCGAACCGGCAAACTATACTCATATCTTGGACTGGTTGGAGTTATCGGGCGAAGAGGTGATGATGATCGAGGATAGCGCGGTCAACTTACTGCCCGCCAAGGCGCTCGGTATGACCACCATTTTGGTTGATGAAACGCTAGCTAACCCCGCCGGTGCCGACTATCACGTTCACAACATCATTCCGGCACTAGAGATTGCTCGCCAATTGCTGGCTCCAGCCATGAGCAGCGTGGTCACGACGAGCTAATCCTTCATGGCCCTACGACCAGATCAGCGTAGTCCAGCATAAAGAATGGGGGTACGCCGAACTGACCATTGATCAAGGTTTGGATGGTGATCGTGTTGCTGCCGGGTCGCAACAGTGTGGAGGAGAAGGGAAAGCGGACTAGGCCCCAAGTGCCAGATGGGAGGCTATTTTCGTCGTTGGGTAATGGATTAGGTCCGCGAAAGATTTGCTGTCCATTCACCTGTATCAGGATTAGTGTTTTTGCATCGCCCTCCGAATCCATCCCTTCGATTTGGAGTTGACTCTGGCCAGTAGGCTGTCCGGAGAGGGTAAACGCGACCCGCATCGTGTTGTATGCGGTGTTGGTACCATAAATCCAGGTCGCAGTCCGACCTTTATAGCGACTATCACCTTTGTTGCGCCAGCCACCTACCCAGGCTGTATCTTCTAAACGAATGGTATTTGTGGCCGGAGTTCCGGCTGCGTCGGTTGAGGTACCACTCACCACTAGTGGTGGGACGAGCGGCGAGGGGGTAGCACCCTCACTGAGCGCTGTGGGTACAAAGGTTGGTGTCGGCGGTGGTGGCACAGGTGTGGTGGTGGGTAATTCCCGCGCGGTCCGGCCCGGGGTTGGTTGAGGCTGAATGACGACCTGATCAGCTTGACTACAGCCGCACAATAGCACTGCCAGCAGCACAATGAATATCCTTCTCATACCTGCACACCATAGCAACGGCCGGACCGTGGGGTTCAGCCACAAGAATGGCACGCTCTATGCAGATGCAACCGATTACATATCTGTCAGGGTGCCGAAACGGCTTGGCAGTAGGACAACAACCTCAATGACAATCTACAATCGATCCGCATCTGCCATCCGGCCAGCGCACACTTGGACGTGGCGTTTGCTGATCCTCTTCTTAGGCATTTTAATTCCCTTCGGCAGTTTTGCAGCGCTGGCCGAAGATGTGTATACGCATGAAGGTATTGGCTTTGATCTGCCCATCCTGAACTATGTCCATCGCTATGCCACGCCGCTCCTCGACAGAGTGTTTGTGGGGATCGCCGCCGTGGGTTACAGCGGTGTGATCGCCGCCGATGTCTTGATTGGCCTGGTGTTCATCTTCCGGCGACAGATTGGTGATGCCATCTTTTGGGTAGCCGCAGTTGGTGGTGCTGAGCTCTTGAATCTGGTCTTGAAAGAATTTTTTCGCCGCCTGCGACCCGATCTCTGGGCATCACCAGGACGACCCAACAGTTACAGCTTTCCCAGCGGCCATGCGATGGCCTCGATGGCCCTGGTTGCCGCGCTCAGCGTCTTGCTGTGGCCCTCTCGCTGGCGTTGGCCAACACTTGTGCTCGGTGCCGTATTTGTCTTGCTGGTGGGGCTATCGCGTATCTACCTGGGTGTCCACTTTCCTTCGGATGTGATCGCCGGTTGGGCCGCATCACTGGTCTGGGTTACTGGGGTCAGCCTTGCTCTGTATGGTCGGCTGGTTAAGCCGACGCCGCACGCGCAGCCAGCGACTTAACGAATAGCACTTATGATGAGGATGCACGATGTTCCCGACCATTGAGCATGTTCAAAACGTCTGGCAGCGGATGCGAGGTCGCCGTGAGCAAGCATCTTATCGTTTAACACTCTGGATTTTTTTGCGGTTGCTGGGTGGCATATACCTTGCCAACTTCGCCTCGTTGTCGACGCAGGTGATGGGACTGCTCGGGCAAAAAGGTATCTTGCCTGCCGCTGACTACCTGGAGAACATTCCTGAGAGCTTAGGCGCACAGCGCTACTGGTTAGTGCCGACCCTGACCTGGTTTAACCGGAGTGACAGCTTCCTGCGGTTGCTGTGCGGTGGCGGCATGGTGTTAGCGGTGTTGCTGATATTGGATATCCTGCCCATCCCGGTGCTGATTGCCTTGTGGATGATTGAACTCTCGATCATCTCAGTTGGTCAAGACTTTCTTTCGTTTCAATGGGATATCTTACTCCTGGAGACCGGGTTCCTGGCGATTTTTGCGGCACCCGGTCATCTGCTGCCGCATAGGGGTGGTGATGCCGCGCCATCGCGGATCGTGATGCTGCTCTTGTGGTGGCTCGTCTTCCGGCTGATGTTCCTGTCCGGGGTTGTCAAGCTTGCCAGTGGCGACCCCAACTACTGGAACCTCACGGCCTTAACCTATCATTACGAGACGCAGCCATTGCCCACCCCGTTGGCCTGGTATGTAGAGCAGCTTCCACGCGACTTCCATAAGCTGTCGGTCGCGCTGATGTTTGTGATCGAGTTGGGCCTGCCTTGGTTGATCTGGCTGCCGCGACCACTCCGCGTGTTTGCTGCACTTGGGCTGATAGGTCTGCAAGTCCTGATTCTTTTGACCGGCAACTATGCCTTTTTCAACTTGCTTGCAATTGTGTTGTGTTTGACTCTGCTAGATGATGCCATGCTTTGCCGTGTGCTACCCCGTGAGTTGGTACGCTTTATTGCTGAGGATAATGTAGCGGCTGCTCCTACATGGCGAGGCGCCATCCACCTGCCGCTGGCTGCGCTGCTCTTGCTCATTAGCGGGATACAGATCAGCGCAAGGTTCCGGCCTGCGAGCAGTATCCCGCGCCCACTCCTATCCTTCGCCGGCCAGTTCGATTCGTTTCGCTTGGCCAACACGTATGGCCTGTTTGCGGTCATGACGACGATGCGGCAGGAGATTATCGTGGAAGGCAGCGACGACGGGCAAACGTGGCACGAGTACGAGTTTCGCTGGAAGCCGGATGATGTGCACCGGGCACCGCCGGTGGTCGCGCCGCACCAGCCACGTCTGGACTGGCAAATGTGGTTCGCCGCGCTGGGTAGTGCTCAGAACAATCCCTGGTTCACTCGATTCCTGATACGCTTGCTGGAGGGTTCGCCCGAGGTTACCGGTCTGCTCCAAACCAATCCATTTCCACACCAACCACCGCGCTACGTACGGGCACAGCTGTATACGTATCACTTCACTCATGTTGGTGACTCTGCCACAGCGGGAGCTTGGTGGCGGCGCGAGTATCAGGGGCTCTACTTTCCATCGGTATCGCTTCGTGGTCAATAGGCGAGAATTAGCGGCTGCGTCGCAAACAATGCACATGGACGATCACTCCTGCGTCTAGCGGCGCGTACCATGGCCCGGCCTGCTGCCGCACCTCGTCGTGCCATCCGCGCTGCAGTGCAGCTTCGATGAAGTGGCGTGCTACCGGTCGCCCCGGCTCGGCCAGCCAAAGCATGCCTTCAGGTGCGAGTAGTCGTTCAACGAGGTGGAGCAGGGGCTCGACATCGCGCTCCTCGTAAAGCACATCGGCGGCAAGCACGTGAGCGAATGGTGTCTGTGCCCAGGACCAGAGCGCGAACGGTGGCCGGCGCCAGTTCAGTTGGAGAGTGATAGGGGTACGGCCGGTGTTCCGCAACGCATTGAGCTGACAGATGAGCAGTGCCGTCGCGGCATAGTCTGTCACGACTACCGATGCTCCCGCTGCGACCGCTGCGGTGGCGGTGATGCCAAGGCCGCAACCGAGCTCAAGCACGCGTTGTCCTACAAACTGTTCGCACTCCATAAGTACCCTGTCCGCGAGCGCGATGCCACTCGGCCATACCAGAGTCCAGTAGGGCAAATGGTCCTCGGGATCATTTGCTGCTGCTAGCAACAAGGGATCGAAGGCTGCCGGTCGTGCAATACGGTAGCTGATGCCGGTCCGGGGCAAGGTGATGGCTGTGTCGGCCAGAGCGAAACGGCGAGTGAGGCGCTGCTCTAAGCGTGTGATACGGCGGAACGTATAAGCTGGAACAGCCAACTGAGCCTCATCCGATCTCGCTGCAACCATGGCATCATTCATGACACATGCTATCCGAAAGTACTGTTGAGCATACACTGATATGGAGTGAGTTGCACGTTATGCCAGTGTTCAAAGAAATCCCGGCGGGTGTAACCGGGCACGTGCCGGTCAAAGTGTGGACCGACCAACTGGAAGCTTCGGCAGAGCAGCAACTAACGGCACTAGGCAGTTGCCCGTTCGTTGTTCATCATGTGGCGGCAATGCCCGATACACATTACGGCATTGGCGCAACGATCGGCAGCGTCTTTGCTACGCGCGATGCCCTGCTGCCTACGGCGGTCGGCGTCGATATTGGCTGTGGGATGCTGGCACAGCCCTTCAAGCTCCGTGCAGTAGATCTTTCGCAGGCTTTCTTGCGTGAGTTGCATGAGCTAACGAAGCGCACGATCCCCACCGGCTTTGAGCAGCATTCTACACGTCAACCCTGGGACGGCTTTGAGATGGGGCGCTATACGCCCGCCATTAATCCAATCGTCAAGGAGAAAGGGCCGTTACAGCTGGGCTCACTCGGTGGTGGCAACCACTTCCTGGAGCTTTGCGAGGACGAGGATGGCCTGGTATGGCTGATGCTGCACAGTGGTAGCCGGGGCGTCGGCAACATGATCGCCCAGCACCATATCCAGAGCGCCCGCGAGTTGAATGAGCGCATGGGGATCAAATCCGCGCCCGATCTGTGGGTGCTACCGCTCGACACTTCGGAGGGGCAGCATTATCTCCAGGATATGCTGTGGGCGCAGGATTATGCGATGGAGAATCGCCAGCGCATGCTCCATGCCTTTCTCGACATCTTCGAACGGCAACTTAAGAAGAAGTTGCACATCGATCTTGATGCTGAGACCGGCGATGCGATCAATATCCACCATAACTATGCCAACCGCGAGGCGGCGTATGGTGAGGAGCTGTGGGTCCATCGCAAAGGGGCAACCTTTGCCGGCAAGGGTGTGCTCGGGATTATTCCTGGCTCGATGGCTACCGGCTCCTATATCGTGCGAGGGCTAGGTAATCCTGAGTCCTTTCAGTCATGCTCACATGGTGCTGGTCGCCTTATGAGCCGGGGGCAGGCAGAGCGCTCGATCACGCTGGAAGCCTTTGCCAATAAAATGAAAGGCATCGTGGCTGAGACGAGCCGCGAGTATCTCGATGAGGCACCACAGGCGTATAAAGACCTGGATACGGTGATGGTCAACCAGGCCGATCTTGTTGAGCCCGTCCACCGCCTCCACCCGCTCATGAATGTCAAAGGTGCGTCGCGAGTGCGTAAAGATCGCTCGCGGGAGCGCTCCGATCCAACCCAGCAACGCAAAGCCGAGCAGCGCAAGCAGGGGCGTAAGTAGTCATACGACAGCGAAGTCCTGGTGAATACGCGTGCGGGCCTATGGCCTGGTAGCGATACGTCTCTTCAGCGCTCATCGACGTCGGCAGAGTTCATGGTGGGCCTCCTATGGCGACCCTAGCGGTGGTCCGCCGTCGGGACACACGGCAAGAGGCGGCTACCGATCAGTATACCGCTGCTTGCCGCTGCACTGAAGTGCTCAACCTCCCTGGGTTGAGCTATGACCGGAGCGTCGTTGCCAGCCACTCCAACGCGCCCGGTGTCTTCACCCAAGCCGGAGCTGCACCGAAGACGTAGTCCATCGCTTCGTTCTCGTCGCCGATGCCGTAGAAGTCCGGCATTTGTTGCGGCAATTTTTTCTCACCAGTCAAATAGGCCGGTACAAACGGGTTGGCGCGCAATGCCTGCTTGAGGGCAGCTGTGGCAGTACGATTGGGTCCTTTGGTGCGAAACAACCAGAGGGCACGGGTATACGTCCAGGTCGCCGATGGATCATCACGATACTGCTCCAGCAGCGTGCCGAGCTCCTCATTGGCATCTAGCTCCGCCAAATAGCTGGCAAGCACATGCCGGACACCCTGGTTGTCGTTAGGATTGAGTAACAGCATCGCTTTGAGGTGCTCAATCGCCTGGTTTGGCTCGCCGACGATCCACAGCACATGGGCCAGCCCCTCACGCGCCCGCATATAGGGTCGCGTCTCGATCAGATTCCAGAAGCGCCCGACGCCATTATGGAAGGTGTTGGCTCCCAACGCCCGCAGGCCGGCTTCAACGCCTTGAAGGTACAACTCCAGCGCATCCTCGGGCGTCTTGCTGGTTTCCTCGGCCAGCAGGACGTAGGCATCTGCACAATCAGGGGAGAGGGAGAGGGCTTCGCGGGCCAGCTTTACCCGCCGTCGCCCGGTCGTGCCCCACGCTTGATACATCAATTCTTGTGCTTGCTCAAGCGGCGTAGCGGGTGGTACTGATGGTACCTGTCCCCCGGCGAGAGCCTGTTGCAAAAAAGTATTCGCCTCGTCGACGGTGTTAAAGTCCTGCGAACTGAGCAGTTTGGTAACATCGGCCAGCTGCTTTTCCATGGCACGTGGGTCGATCATCGCCGGTGGCATCAGCGGCGACGACGAACGGCCTTTCTTTGGGCTAGCTCCTGCTTTCTTCTCAGGCATGAAAGCCTCCAGTTTTGATTAGCGTGTATAAAGGTGGATGCATAACACATTATCGCCAAATTGGACAACCTGATGGTCATAGAGTATAATAGCGCAGCGACAAAATTGTTTTTGCCGCCCTTCTGCAGATCACGTGAGGTTTTTAGGAGTGAAACTGGGAGCATGCTTCCGGTTCTTCTCCATTTGTCACGAGGAATCACACATCCATGACCGACAAGCCCGTTTACCTAACCCGCGAAGGCCGTGACCGATTACAGGCCGAAGTTGACGAACTGATTCGTGTAACACGCATGGAGATCGCCAAGCGCATTCAACAGGCCAAAGACCTGGGCGATCTTTCGGAAAATGCCGAATATGAAGCTGCCAAGAACGAGCAGGCCTTCGTGGAAGGACGTATCCGCGAGGTTCAGCATCAGTTGAGTAATGCGCAATTGATCGATGAGTCGGTTAACGGCGAAAAGACGGTGCGCATCGGCTCATCGGTGACAGTTCGCGAAGACGATGGCGAAGAAATGACGTATACGATCGTCGGTTCAGCCGAAGCGCGCCCCGGTGAAGGACGCATCTCCAACGAATCCCCGGTCGGCGCGGCGCTGTTGGGCAAGCATGCGCGGCAAAAAGTGACCGTGCAAACTCCGGCGGGCCCCATGAAGCTGCTGGTCGTCAAGATTAAATAACTGACTTATAGATGCATAAGGACGGGCATATGTGCCCGTCCTTTTTCGTGCCGATGTCGTTGCGCTACCCGCCCAACTCCTTCAACCGTGTCTCCCACTTGGACATCATGCGGTTATAGGTCTCCTCGCTGATCTCGCCCTTAGAGAAGCGCAAATCCAGTATGTCGATGGCATCTTGTACCTGTGCGCGCGTGAGTGAAGTGCTGCCGCTTGATGCGGGAGGCGCCTGTGGAGTGGGCTGGGGCTGTGGTTGCGCTGCCGGTGCTGGGGGGACACCTGGCTGCAGCGCTTGGTTCATCATACCGGCAAGGCCTGCCCCGAGGCCGATGCCCGCTCCCAGGCCAACGCCGGTGCTCGCGCCACCCGCCGGATTATTCGCGGCGTCGCCCATTGCTCGGGCGGCCTTGAACTTCATGTATTGGTCTAGATCGCCAAGGGCACCCATCGATGAACGCTCGTCGATGGCCTTCTGTGTGTCTTCTGTCGGCGTGATCGCGTTGGTATAGAACGCTGACAGCGTTAGGCCAAGCGCCCGGAAGTCATCGGCCAGGTATGAGCGGGCGTGCGTACTCAGTTCACTGTACTGGCCGGCCATATCTAGCACCGATTGGTGTAGCCCACCGATGATGTCGGTGAAGCGCTGCACGATCATGCTGCGCAGGTAATCCTGTACCGCGTTGGTCGTAAAGACGCCCTGCTGCCCAGCGATGGCGTTAACGAAATGTCGTGGATCGGCAACCTGGAAGGCGTAGCTGCCAAAGGCACGCAGTCGCACCATACCGAAAGCCTGATCGCGCACCAGGATCGGCTCCGGTGTGCCCCACTTTTGGTCGATGAACTGACGCATGTTAACGAAGACAACTTCGGCCGGAAAAGGCGTTCTGCCACTCGTCACGAGGCCAATCAGACTCGCTAGAATCGGCAGATTTAGCGTGTCCAAGGTATGACGACCGGGTCCGAACAGATCAAGTGCCTGGCCGTCGCGAAAAAAGACTGCTGTCTGGCTTTGGCGGACGATCACCTGTGAGCCCAGGCGAAAATCACCCGGTCCGCCCTGTGGCTCGCGATGGACGATCTCGCGGCCTGATTCGTCCATGAACTCGACGACATCGATAATACGTGGCATAGCATTCCTCCTGTGGCATGCCGTCTAGCTTACTGCCACGCTCACGGCACGGTCCATAACTATATTTACCATTGGTATTGGCTTGCACCGGAGTGGCCGCTAATATTGCGGCCGTTATCCTCCATATACTCGTAGGCCGATTGTATCGCCACACGACCAGGTCCATAGAGCCGGAGCCATAGATGGCGGTGCGACCAGGCACGCCAGGGGGCCCAACTGCCTGTACTGGGATACTCGATGTGCAGTTGCATGCTCACCGTGGGATCTTTGAAGAGCAGCGCCGTCGCTTGGACTAGGATCGTTTCGCCCGGCCCGAGCTGCCGAATAAAGGCGTTGCCGCCGGCATGCAGCAGGAGCAGCCCCGGTGCCTGCGGCGCGACGAAGCGATCCATAAACGCCCCGAGCGGGTAATGCGTTTCGGTTTCGTCGCCGTTCCGAGTGGTGAACCAGATATTGGTTTGGAACCAGTCGTATGTAACGTGACTTGTTGCGACTAGGAAGATATGCTCGCGCACGTCGACCCCCTGGCCTGGCTGGAGCGGCAAGGCAATCAGCTCGCCGGGTGCGTCGCGCGTAAATGCGATATGGCCAGGACCCTGGGCTTGCGTCATAATCAGTGGCATGCCGGCCAGCATGCGCTTCCACGCGCCTTTCAGCCCCATGGCCTTGACCTTGACCTGTGGATCCATCCATAGGAGCACGTGGTGCGCAAAATAAACGCTGTCTTCCGGCGCGAGACTGAAGTCGGCCACCGGCACATAGGTACCTTCGACCTGACAATACGAATTGCCAAATTGGAGTTTGGCCATGTCAGTTCTGCCGGGTAGTTCAGTCCAGCCTGAGTCGGTCTTGATGCTGCGCACATCGATTGAAATGCCGCAGCCCGGACAGGTGAGCTGTGTGCCATCGCTGACGGTGTTGCACCAAGGGCACGTATACGTTCTATAGGGTTGTGTGGAGGTTGGGTAATTCGTCACAGCACGTGCCTCCTTACTCTGTTGTATGATGCACGTACATCGATTGAATGCCGACCCGGCCCGGACCGGTCATCCGCGCGAGGTTCATGCTCGTGCCGCCAAGCCAGCCGGTCGTCAATTGTTGCGACGTGACATCCATAGTCACCGACGAGTCCTTGTACAAGAAGGCTCCCGGCTCAACCAGAATACTCTCCCCAGGCTGCAGTTTACGCTCCAGGACGTTCCCGTAGCCGTGCAGGATCAACAGGCCGGGTGTAGACCCGGTCACGAAGCGATCCATGAACATGCCTTGGCCGCCAAAGAGAATATTGCGCAGTCCTTTGATCCGCACGTACGAGTACTGGATGTGGTGTGAGGCCAGTAAGAAGGCGTGTTCCCGCACGTCAAGCTCCATCCCCGGATGCAGTGGCATAACTACCAATTCGCCGGTTGCATCGCGCGAGAAGGCCACCCGGCCCGGGCCCTGCGCTGTACTGATGATGAACGGCATCCCGGCCAGTGCCCGCTTCATACCTCCTTGCAGCGGCATGATGCCCATCGGGGTAGTGTCGTCTTTCCACAATAGCACATGGTGCTCGAAGAAGACGGCGTCGCCCTGAGCGAGCATAAGCTCCGCGACGGGCACGATCTCACCTTCGACCTGGCAGGTGCTTGAGCCGAAGTGGATCTCGGCCATATCCCTGATCCGTGGGGCCTCGCGCCAGCCCGACTCGCTGACCAGATTCTTGATATCGAGTGGTGCCGCGCAGGCTCGGCAGTTAAGTGCGGTTTTCTCGTTCATTGCCTGGCACCACTCGCACTGGATGCGTTGTACCGGCTCCGCACCGCTTGCGGCGGCCTGAACACGTCCCACCGGGTGGTCAACCGGGGGTGCGTCAATCGTTTGCAGTGGTGTGCCGTCGTTCGTGCAGAACTGGTGCGCGTCGTCCCAGGTGCGCCCACAGGTGGGGCAGCTTTTCATCTTAACCTCCCTGGACTGAGCTTGGAACACATACGGCTCCATAAGGGCGTACCGACGTAGGAGACGTCACATAGTACGCTTAAGCCGGCTGACACGGCTATTATACTGCCTATCGGAGCACCCTGCACCCACGCTGCTCCAATGCCTCAAGCCACTTAGGGGCGTTGGTCAGCTTGTTCCAGCGCAGGTCCAGCTTTTTGAGCTTCGACAAATTAGCAATACAGGTAGGGAGGGAACGTAGCTTGTTGCCGCGCAGATCCACGTGCACGAGATTAGTCGCGTTACCCAACGTATCGGGAAGTTCCGCCAGCTTGTTGTTCCGCAAATCAAGCTCCTGGAGCTCGGACAAATGACCAATCGTGGTTGGCAGCTGCACGAGTTGGTTGCCCGACAGATTCAGGGTGCGGTATGTGTCAAGGACTTTGAGACAGGTTTCCGTCGAGTTTAGGGACGATCTTGGAAGGTGTTCGGGGTCGGTGCTCCTTTCCTGGGAAACGAAGGAATAAATGAATCGGGGGAACGGGACGGGTCTGGGACAGCGGCCGGGACGGGCGGATTAATCCACACGGCACTCGGCAGGGCCGGTAGACACGGGGTACCTTTGGCGAAGCGCTCGGGGTGGGCGAGGTGGGCAGCCGTGAGCACCGCTTGCCGACGTGAGCGAACCTCCACGCTCTGCTCATGATGGACGACCGCCGGC
>JACDGP010000025.1:18784-51399 GCA_013821605.1 Herpetosiphonaceae bacterium | reverse complement strand
GTGCACCAGCAGCAGTGGCAGGAGGCCGAGGGTGAGCAGGAGATTCGCAACGACCATCGTGCGTTTGCGATCCCAGCGATCCACGAAGACCCCCGCGACCGAGCCGAGGAGCAGGGCCGGTACCATCTCCGCGACAAACATGGCACTGGTCGCGAGTGCCGAGCCGGTGAGTTGGTAGATATAGATGGGCAAGGCGATATAAAGGACCCAGTTACCCATCATCGAGATCAGGCCGGCAAGCCAGACCAGCGCGAAGTCGCGCCTACGTAGTGTTGCGATCATTGCTCACCTCCGGTGTGGAGCACGCGGTAGGTGTTGGCATCAATCAGAACATCCAGCCGGGCGGTTCCATCCAGGCTTGCAAATCCGCCCAGCACGACCGGCCGGCCCTCGTGCTCTAGCTCGCTGTTGGGGAGCGCCAGCATGCGGGGATGCCGTCGCCAGAAGCGCTGGGCCGCCGAGGTATCGAGCGCCAGGTGCCAGAGCGAGGCCCCATCTGCCTCGCCGCAGATGGGGCAGAGCATAGCGATACCACAGGCGTAGCCCAGTTCTTGCTCCGTGCACCGCTTCAACGGCATGGCACATCCGCACTGGCTACAGTGCTTGCCGCCCGCTATGCTGGCCTGCTCGTAGTGCTCGTGGAGTGCTAGCAGTTCGCGTGTGAGGATCGCCTTGAGACTCTTCAGGTCGCCGTGTGGTCCGAGTATATTACCGCCCATGATCGTACCGGTGGGGATGCACTCGCCTGAGCAGCGGTAATGCATCTGCCCTGTGGTGCGGTCGATGTACGCCAGCAGGTGGTTCGTACCGCAAAATGTACACCAGATACGGGTCGCGTGCCAATAGGGCTCTTCCGGTAACAGGATGCCCAGACTTTCCGCTTCCTGGCGCAGGTCGGTGCTGAGCAGCTTCCGGAGCATGAGCTTGCCGCGATGCAGCCGCGCCTCCACCGCGCCCTCGCTAAGCCGCAAGCGCTCGGCGATCTCGGACTGAGGAAACTCTTCGATGTATTTATCAACAAGAACAGTGCGAGTCTCGGGTGGAAGTAGGGCCATCGCACGGTCCAGCAAGATGACGAGTTCCTCGCGTTCCAGTTCAAGCTCGAAGTCGGCACCATCCGCAAGCTGCTCCTCCTCATCCCAGGCTAGCTCATCCCAAGCGGCAGTTTGCCGTTGTCGTGCTGATTCTTGGCCTTGCTGGCGGTCCCAACGCAGGCAAACATTGCGGGCTATCGCCGTAAGCCACTGCCAGTACCCTTGCGGATCCTCCAGCTTCTCCAGGTGTCGCCATGCCTCCAGCAGCGTCTCCTGGGCCAGGTCCTCGGCTGCGTCGTAGCTGCCGGACAGTTTGCCGCATAGCCGTACCAGTCGCTGCCGGTCCGTCTCGTTGAGGAGTTGTGCATTCGTCGCATGTGCGCTGTGTACGACCACTACGGCCCCTTTCCTCATTCATCATACACATATCGCGCTATGAGCCCAAGATCCTACGCGGTTTTCTACATATTATGATCAAAGACGGGAGGATGGTTGCCAGAAGACGTGTTAAAGATTTTCATGTTCAGCCTGCTGTTGCTCGGCGCCTGCATGACGATCCCCGCTTGCCCAGAGCTGTTGCATATCGAGGGAGGAAGCAAGCAGGTCGTCGAGTCGCCCACGGGCGACCACTCGTCCGTCCCGCAGCACAATGATTTGGTCGGCTCGCCGCAGCGCGGCCCGTCGGTGCGAGACCACCAGACATGTGACGGGCACCTGGTGGTGGCGGGCGAAGAGGCGTTCCCAGAGCTGCGCCTCCACCTCCACATCCAGGGCACTCGAGAGGTCATCGAACACCAGGAGCTCGGCGTCACGCACGAACATGCGGGCCGCAGCCGCGCGCTGGATCTGCCCGCCGGAGAGGCGTACGCCCCGTGTCCCGACTACGGTATCGAGCCCTGCCGGCATCTGGCGAAGGTCATCCTCGAGCACGGCCAAGGAAAGGGCCTGCTGGAGGTCGACTCCGGTTTCGTCGAGGCCGAGGAGGAGGTTGTCTTTGAGGGTATCGCTGAAGAGACGGGGGACCTGGGGCGTATAGGCACTGTGCGGCGGGACAAAGAAGGTGGCGGGGTCGCTGACGGGTTGGTCATTCCAGCGGATGTGGCCGCGCTCGGCGGGCAAGAGGCCAAGGAGGGTGCGCAGGAAGGTGGTTTTGCCGGAACCGATGCGACCGGTGATCACGGTAAAGCTGCCGGCGGGGAGGTCGAGGTCCACGTCATCGATACCATGTCCGCTGGACGGATAGTGAAAGCTCAAGCCCAGCACCTCAAGGCGTTGGAGTTGTTCGTGCGGCACCCGGACCGGCTGGGGGATCGTGGGAAAGGGGCCGCGTGTGTAGACGGGGCGGGCAGCAACCAGATCCCCCGGGAATGCCCCTTTCAGGAGCGTGACCATGCGAGCGAAGGAGATGCCGGCCTGCCGGTAGCGCGCGAGCAAGACCCCAAACAACGAGGTGAAATCACTAATTCGTCCGAGGTAATAGACGAAGAGGGCGAAATCACCGACAGTGAAGCGACCGGTCTTCATCTGCTGAGCGGCGAACAGCAGAATGACGGCAGTGCCGAGGTTGACGGTATTCGTGGAGATCGATTCCAGGAGCTGACTGAACAGCTTGTCACGGAGGCCCGCGGTGCGTCGCTGCTCGCTCAAGTGGCTGAAACGACGCACCACGCTGTCTTCCTTGCCGGCAACCTGTACTGCCTGCGCTGCGCCGAGGATCTCGCCCAGAAAGCCGGTGACGTCGCCGGTCGATGCGCGACTGGCAGCACGATAGCTCTCCAGTCGGCGGCGTACCTGTTGTGTAAGGAGTGTGACCAGGACCAGCGGCAGGAAGACGGCAATGGTGATTAGGATGTTGGTGCGTACCATAATGGCAAAGCCGACTATCGCAAAGACCATAAATGACACAAGATCATTGAATCTGATCAGATCCCAGAGGGTCTCGTCGACATCCTCACGAAAGCGGCTGATCGCCTCGCCCGGCGATGCAGGGAGCGCCTGTGCGCCCGGCCGGTGCAGGATATGCCGGAACATGTTGGTCCGTAGCAGCGCGCCCGCCGTATACACAAAGGTCGTGCTGGTCATGGAAAGGGCGACGATGGACAGCACCCAGGGCAGCCGTAGCAGCACGAGCAGCACGATAATCGTTGACAGGTTCAGACGCGCTGGTGCCGCACCGCTCAAGCCGTTGAAAAACTCACGGGCCAACAAACCGGGAATTGTCTCAAACAACACCGACAGCGTGATGCCCCCGAGGTCGCCGCACCAGCTCCAGGGCGCAGAGCCGATCAGACGCCGGTAATAATAGAAGGTGTTCATGGGCCGATTCCTCAAACCAGCACCTCGTCAAGCCCGACCCGGAGCAGGTGCGAAAAGCGCGACGTGGGGTCGTCCTGGAGAGCGGTGCGCCGGCCGTATTCGGCCTTACCACCGTTTTCGAGGATCAAGATATCGTCAGCGCGCAGCACGGTTTGTAAGCGATGGGCAATCACGAGCCCGGTACGGCCCGTGAGCAACGCATCAACAGCCTGTTCAACCAGCTGTTCGGTCGCTGGATCAAGCCGCGACGAGGCTTCATCCAGGATCACCAATCCCGGGTCCTTCAGAAAGACCCGCACCAGCGCCAGCACCTGAGCCTCGCCAGCCGAGAGTCCGCCGCTGCTTCCTGATGCCAGCATCGTATCGAGTCCATGGGATAAGCGTGCGTACCACGCCTGTAATCCCAGGCGATCGAGGACGGCAAGGATGCGCCGATCGGAGATTGTGTCGTCAAAGAACGTCAGATTTTCGCGGATCGTCGCATGGAACAGCTGGACCTCCTGCGTCACGACGCCGACCCGTTCGCGGAGCTCGGCCAGACTGGCATCGCGCAGGTCGACCCCACCGAGCCGCAGGGCACCGGCGGTGGGGTCATACAGACGAAACAGCAGGCGCGTCAGCGTTGTCTTGCCAGAGCCGGTGCGACCGAGGATGCCGAGCACACGTCCTGCCCCCACGCTGAGCCCGATCGACGTCAGCACCGCGTCATCCGTGTCATAGCCGAAGCTCACGTTATCGAACTCGACCGACAACGGTCCGTCCGGCAGTGGGACGCCCGGTCCGACGCTGAGGGCGCTGTGAATCTGGAGCAGCTCATCAATGCGCAGAATGCCCGCTGCGGCCTTCTGAAAATCTTCAAGCTGGCGTGAGATCAATGTAATCGGATGCATCAGGGTCTGCGTATAGAAAAAAATCAGGTAGGCAGTGCCGATCGTCATTGTGCCGAGCAGGACGTGGCGTTTGATCAGGATGAAGGCGATGGCGACGTAGACGGCGCTGAACACGGTCGTTGTGGTGAAGGCTCCGGCTCCCCGCACAGCGGCTCTGCGTTCCAGGTGGAGCCGGCGTCGCATCAGCTGATACAGCCGCAGCATGGTATAGGGAATCGCGCCATTTGAGCGGAGATCCTCGGTGCCGCCGAGTCGTTCTTCGATGAAGCCGAACAGGTCGGCACTGGATTGGCGCCCCGCAAGGCGGGCAGGCACCGCGATCCGCTGCAGCCGCAGGAGGAGCGTAAACATGACCACGGAGGTCGCCGCAAGTGCGAGGGCGATCCAGCCGTCGATCACGCCGACGACTACGATCACGCCCGCGCATAATAGGAGGTTGCCCACGATCTGGATCACGAACTGCGAAAAAAAGTTCGCGAGGGCGGCAACATCGCCGTCGATGCGCTCAATCAGCTCGCCCGGTGTGCGGTCGGCATGGAAGGAGCGATCAAGATGCAGGACGTGATCCAACAGCTGCGTTCGGAGATTGTTGGTCGCCGTCCAGCCAACGAGTTCGCTGAAGTAGGTCGCGGCGACCGTCGCAACTTGATTGAGCAGTGCGCCACACAGGAACAAGAGCGCCGCAGCGATTAAGAGATGGGTGGGTGCGTTCTGCTGCGCAGTATCAATGAAATAGCGCAGGACCTGCGGATTGGCAATCTGCAGCGCAATCGAGGTGAGGAGCGCACCGGAAAGCAAGACCACCCGTTGCCGTTGGGGCCAGACATAGTCGCGCAGGAGTGAGCCGTAGTGCGTACGTGGCGGATGCATGACGCGTCGACCTTGTTGAATGACGACACAAATAAGGAAACGAACGCGTTGCTACCTGCCCTCGTCGCGTCCACGAGAGGTTTGAGAGGAACTTAGCGTAGGAGCCGCTACGGCCGTCGGCGCAAGACCCGAGCGGCTCGGATTAACCGGCGCACTGGGTGGGTTGGTGGAAGAACGAGCGGACGGAGTATTGGCCGAACGAGTGGACGGATTATTGGACGACGGAAGAGTGGCATGTGCATCTCCTTACAAGACTGAAAAGCCGACCTCGGTCACTCATTGTAATTATAAACCTGCCGTCGAGCGACCGTCAATGACGGTCGCTTTTGACCAGATGATTAGCTGATCGTACCGGCTGCTGCCGTCGCGAGCCTTGCTGCAGTCTCGGTGTCTGAGGCAGAGCCGATCTGGAGGAGGATGGTGTTCTGCCAGGGGTCCTGGACGAGAACGGCGTGCGGGGTCTCGGTGTAAGGGAGACCGGCGGCAGCGACACGGGCAATGACGGTCTGGCGGGCTGCTTCGTCGGGCAGATCGATGGTGAAGAAGCGCAGACCGACCGTGCCGGCAGGGCCTGGGGTAGCGCCACGGCTGTGCCAGGTGTTCATGCCGATGTGGTGGTGGTAGCCGCCCGCCGAGACGAAGAGCGCACTGGGCATCTGGGCCACGATGTCAAAGCCGAGTAAGTCGCGGTAAAATGCCGCCGCCTGCGGAATGTCACCGACCTGTAAATGGATGTGCCCGAGACGCGTGCCTGCAGGCAAGCCCTGCCATGGGCGGCCTTCACGCTCCGCATCGGCCACCAGACCGCGCAGATCGACCGAGTCAGCACCCATCTGGACCTTCCCATTAATCCAGTGCCACTCACTGCGTGGCCGGTCGCGGTAGATTTCGATGCCGTGACCGTCGGGGTCTTCGAGATATAGTGCTTCGCTGACCAGGTGATCGCCCTGCCCTGGGAGCGGCATGCGCAAATCCATCCAATGCCGCAGCCAGCGCCCGAGGTCGGCCCGCGTCGGTAAGAGGATGGCGAAGTGGTACAAGCCGGTATAGCTCGTGCCACCACGTGGCCACGGGCGAGCGCCAGCAAGTGAACCCAACAAGAGCAGCGGTGTTCCGGCAGCGCCGAGGGTAGCTGTTTCGGCGGTCTGATCGAGGATGGCAAAGCCGAGTGCGTCCGTATAGTAGGCGAGCGAGCACGAGAGATCGGCAACGGTCAGGGCAAGCAGACCTACCGTCGTCGCGGGGTGAATCGATGTGGTAGGGGCAAATTGTGCATGTGTCGTCATTATCTACTCCTAATCTATGATTGCCGTGCCATGACTGAGCTTTGAGAGGGTGTAAGGTTGGATCGATGCTCAACAGATGGCGCTTGAGTGCTAAAGATAATACTAGCACGAAAGCACGAAGCTGCCGTTTGACATAGCTCATGGCGTGCGGCTAAGATAGGTGCGCGGGTGGATGCTGTCCGGTGGTGGCCCACGTCTTCAAAATGTGTGGACGGCGTGACGAACGTCGCCGGTGGGTTCGACTCCCACGCACTCGCGCCAGATCAACCCTCCTAATCTCGTCATCATCTATTCTTCACGCCGACCAATCAATGCATCCCCAAGCGTTTCCTACAGTATATCGTGAAGCTGAATAATCTGGCCAACCCAAGCGCCGCGCCAAGTGTCGTCGCGTTGCCACGAAGCGACTGGAATGCCTTCGATTCCGGCGGAGGCAATCATCGCACGTTCAAACGAGGGCAGCAATTGCCGGAGGAACAAGAACGGATGCCTAGTAGGCATCCGTTCTTCGTCGTTATGCAGCGAGCCGCCGACAGGCTGTGACGTTATACGCGGCGCCTGCCAGTAAGGAACTGGTAGGCGAGCACAATGATCGCAAGTACCAGTAACAGATGAATAAGACCGCCGGCAATATGAAAGACCAAGCCGATGACCCAGAGGACGACGAGGATGACCGCGATGGTGTACAGGATGCTGCCCATCTTACGCTCCGTCACTGACAGCGAGGGAATTCAAGCTGTGGAGATAGTATAGCAGAGGCAGTACTGATAAAGTCACCGAAGTTATTACCACAATTACGGCTTGCGGGCGAAAGCGAAGGTGGCCTGGGGATCGTCTGCAGAGGCATGACCAGCCTCAACCATGACATAGCGTAGCAGAAGACCGCCCACCAACACCAGCAGCGAGGAGAGCGCCCCGAGGAGGCGAGCGGGTGCTTTGCGCCAAAGCATGGTGACGGATAGAAGTGTTAACGGCAGGGTGATGCCGGCTCCGAGCACGCCCCAGCGGTAGACGCGGGCGAGCTTGCCCACCTGTAGTGGCCGCGCAATGATCGGCCCGAGGTTCGCCTTTGCCGCCAGGAGCAGCACAAGCTCAAGCACGATCGCAATCAGATCGAGGCGTTCCAGACGCTTGAGCGTGCGGTGACTGGTACTACGGATCGATACCAGCACGAGCACAATCGCGGCGCTGGCCGTAGACATCGCTGATGTGAGAAAGAGCGGCCCTAGCAACAAATAATTCTTAGCCCAGAGCGGAACGGCGGTCGCGGCGAGTAAGACGCCGGTATAGCCACCAACAAGGAAGCCGAAGAGCGTACCGAGCACGCCAATAGGTTTGGAGGGCAGCGCCAACAGAAACCGGCGCGGGAGCGTGAATGAGCCAAACAGCCCGTCCTCGGCGGTTTGAATTAACGCGGAGAGGCCACAAAAGCCGCCAAAAATGGTCAGGCCCCATGTCCCGACAGACATGGGCGAGCGCAGCTTGAGCACCCGTAGCATACGGTAGAAGCGCTCGGGACGGCCTAGATCGAGAATCAATAGGACAGGACTAGGCAAGAGCGCCCCGAGGGCGAGATAGCGCCCGACCTGGCGAATACGGCGCGCGTCAGGGCCACCAAACAGGTCAGCGACTGTGGCAATAACATAACTGCCGGCCGAGATGCCGCCGAGAAAAAAGTATATGATGACCAACCAACCCCAGTGGGCCTTGTGAATCACGGGCAGGTTGTAGTAGCTGGTAGGTGCCTCTGCCGGCACCGCGCGACGACGACTACCCCGCGTCTCCCATTGCCGCTTGTACGATATGTCCACGCGTCACTCCTCGCTCTCTGGGGTTGATGGTTAGCCGCGCAAGGCTACGACTGCGGCAACACCCAGCGCCAATGCCGCACCAAAGGTTGTGAGAAAGGCCCGGCCCACCTTATCCTGCGGCAACTCCGGATAGGCCGGCAGGTTGTAGACCTCGGGTTCGGCGGTGAGAATAAAGAAGGCGTTATTGCCGTCGATGCCGCCGGTGCCGCCGATTGCCCGGTCGCCATAAATATAGGCGCTATCCACACCGCGGCTCTGCAGGTCGGCCACACGGGTCTGTGCGTGCTCCATTAACGCCGTTACCGGTCCAAACTGGATCGAGTCGGTTGGACAGGCTTTGGCACAGGCCGGTTCAAGGCCAGAGTCTAGTCGATCATAGCAGAGGGTGCATTTATGAGCTTGGTGATCGGTGGCGCTCAGTTCCGGCACACCATAGGGGCAAGCGGGAATACAGTAGCCACAACCATTACAAATGTCCTGCTGAATCACCACTGTATCGAACTCGGTACGAATGATCGCGCCGGTCGGGCAGGCTTCAAGACAGCCAGCGTTGACGCAGTGCTTGCAGACATCGCTCATCATCAGCCAGTTACTCTGGAAGGGTGCCATGGCCGTAGCGCGCTGACCGGTGCTGTCGCTGATCTGTTCAACAAAGACGACATGGCGCCAGGTCGCAGCCGCCAGGTCTCCAGTATTGTCGTAACTATGGCCGGTGAAGCCGAAGTTGTCCATGGGCAACTGATTCCACTGCTTGCAGGCGACCTCACAGGCCTTGCAACCAATACACAGCGTCGTATCGGTCAAAAAGCCCATGGCGCCTGGCCGCGCACCATGCTGTCCGACCATTGTCTTGTCGATCAATGGGATTGTTGCGCTCATAACGGTCGCGCTCCTTGAGACTGTCCCGCGATGCGGCCCTTGCGCAGATTGCAGGTGAAAGCCTTGGCCTCATGGATCAACGAGTTGGGATCCTCCACCAGTGCGCTCAAGTCGTTGGCAATACCGCCCTGCGCCAGGCCGCCAAAGCCGAAGTGCCAGGGCATGCCAACTTGGTGTATCGTCCGACCATCGATCATGAGGGGCTGCAAGCGTTCGGTTACCAGGGCCAAGGCTTCAGCCTCGCCGCGCAGCGTCCAAACGGTCACCCAGTCGCCATTGGTAATACCGTGCTCGGCGGCCAGCTCGGGGCTGATTTCGATAAAGCCGTGCGGTTGTAGCTCGGCCAGCCAGGGTACCCAGCGACTCATGCCACCCGCCGTGTACTGCTCGGTGAGCCGGTAGGTGGTGATCACATAAGGAAAACGCGGATCGGCCATCTCATGATACGGGTTGTCGGAGCGGTGGAACAGCTTCACGGTGGGACTGTGCAGCTGGCCGGGGTAGAGCAGATTGGAAACCGGTGTTTCGACCGGTTCGTAGTGCGTCGGCAGCGGACCGTCACGGAGGCCTGAGGCAGCAAACAACCAGCCGCGCCCATCGGCCATGTTAACGAAGGGTGCGTCACCCGCGATCGCATCCAGACCCTTGGCGTCGGGGGCCGGCTGGTAGTTGGGCTGCTTATGCTCGGGAAAGTCCGGCACGTCATAGCCCGTCCATTCCTCCTTTTCCGCATCCCACCAGATCCACTTTTTACGCTCACTCCAGGGCTTACCAGCGGGGTCGGCCGAGGCGCGGTTATACATGATGCGCTGGTTGGATGGCCATGAAAAGCCCCATCCGAGGGATGCTCGCTCGTCGCCCTTGCGGTTGCGCGCCCGGTTGTGGCCGTCTTCGGTCATGATGCCGCTATAAAGCCAGCAGCCGCAGGCGGTTGAGCCGTCATCTTTGAGAGCGGTACCGTTCTTGATAGGTTTCCCGTCAGCCACCGTGTAGCCGTTGATCTCCTTAACGACCATGTCGAGATCAGGATCTTGGGTAGCACCTGCGGTGGGATAATCCCAGGTTACTGCCTCGATTTGGCGACCACGCGGGCTTGTATCGCCCTGGTATAACTGCTTGAGTCTTTTGCCAAGGTGGTACACGAACCAGGACTCGGAGCGACAGTCACCGCGCGGCTCCACCGCCTTGTCATGCCACTGTATCAAGCGCTCCGTGTTGGTATACGAACCTTCTTTTTCGGCAGCCAGCGCCGCCGGCATCAAGAAAATCTCGGTCCCAATATCTTGCGGGCGGAGATCGCCACGCCGCACCTCGGGCGCGTCATACCAGAACGCAGCGGTTTCGATCTCATGAATATCGCGCACGACGAGCCAATCAAGATTGGCCAGCGCCTGGCGAGCCAGGACTGCATTCTGCCCGCCGACTGCCGGGTTCTGGCCCATGCAAAAGAGGCCACGCAGGTTGCCGTCCTTCATCATGAGGAGCATCGGCTGGAAGGAGTAATCTGCACTGATCTTCGGCAGCAGATCGTAAGCGAAGCCGTTGGCCGGGATCGCAGCATCGCCGTAGTAGGCTTTGAGCAGGCTGACTACGTAGTTGGGCATGGTGTACCAGGCACCCTTTTGGGGGCGCTCTTGCTCCAGGTAGTCCGCCAGCGAGCCGTGCTGCTGGGTTGCGTTGGGCATCGGCAGGTAGCCAGGTAGCAGGTTGTATAGGGTGGGAATATCGGTACTGCCCTGGATCGTGGCATGGCCACGCAGCGCGAGGATACCGCCGCCAGGGCGGCCGATGTTGCCCAGCAGTAACTGTAACAAGGCGCAGCAGCTAATGATCTGCGTACCGATAGAGTGCTGCGTCCAGGCGACAGCATAGGCAAAGGACGTTGTCCGGTCGCGGCCAGAATTGGTAAGGATAGCCTCGGCCACCTGGAGAAACACGGCTTGCGGCACGCCACAGGCTTGCTCGACCATCTCCGGTGTATAGCGGGCAAAGTGGCGCTTCATGATTTGAAAGGCACAATGCGGATCCTGGAGTGTGAAGTCGTACTCCGGGATCGAGTCCTGCTGGCCGACGATTTCGGTACGCGCCATGGCGTCTTGCGACTCGTGATGTTGGTTGGCGGAGGATTTTCCTTGCTGTCCCGCATAGCGCCACGCCTCCGGATCATACTTGCGCTCCTCCGGATCATAGCCCGAGAAGATGCCCGCAAGATCCTCGGTATCCTTGAAATCTGGATTAATTAGCGTCGCCGCATTCGTATAGTGCGTGAGGTATTCCTGGAAGAACGGATCTCTATTCCAGTGCTCACTGCTCATCACATAATTGATCAGCGCTCCGAGCAAGATCAGGTCACTACCGGCGCGCAGCGCGACATGCAGGTCAGCCATGGCCGACGTGCGCGAAAAGCGCGGATCGATATGAATCAGCTTCGCGCCGCGCTCCTTGGCCTGCATGACGAAGCGAAAACCGACCGGATGGTTCTCCGCCATGTTGGCGCCCATAATGATGATGCAGTCGCTGTCGACCAAGCTTTCTTGGGTCGTCGTCGCCGCCCCCCTACCAAGTCGAGCGCCCAGACCGGGCACTGAAGAGGAGTGTCAAATGCGCGCTTGGTTCTCGACGGCGACGATGCCTAGACCGGCGGTAAACAGCTTCTTGATCAGGTAATTCTCTTCATTATCGAGGGTCGCGCCACCAAAATGGCCGATCGCCAGGGTGCGATTAACGGTCATGCCATGCTCGTCCCGCTCTTCGTAATGAGCATCGCGCGTCTGCTTGACACGTTGGGCGATCCGCTCCATGGCCCAGTCGAGCGAACGCTCCTCCCAATGATCGCTATAGGGTGCGCGGTATTTGACGGTTGTGATGCGCGTGGGACTATGGAGCAAGCCCCACGTCGCCGCGCCTTTCGGGCAGAGCGTTCCACCGTTGATCGGGCTCTCGTAATTCCCCTCGATGTCGATAATCTTGCCATCTTTGGTATACACGAGTTGCGAGCAGCCAACTGCACAGTAGGGGCACACGCTTATGCTCATCGATGCATCATTGATGCGGGCATGGATCTGGCGGGTCTTGTCGCTGATGGGGTTGGGCACCAAGCCGATATGGTCTTTGAGTTGGTTGAAAATCTTCATGCGTCTTCTCCATGCTGTGCCTCGGAGCAGAACACGTGCCGAGGTTGGTGAACGCACTACGCAGCCATGCGAATTGACAGCAGCGTTATGCTTAATGAGCACCCACTCGTTTCGCAAGGAGGCCGCTATGTCCGCCGTTCGACGTTCTCGGCTCACATTCCCCCGCGTCCTACTCTTGGTCGGCTTGGCACTCGGGAGCACGCTCCCCCTTGGCCATGCCTCCGCCCGCACACCCTTCGCTGTGATTGCCACCATTCCGGTTAGTGCTCGTTCCGCTGGCATCGCGGTCAACGCCTCCACCCATCGCGCCTATGTCGCGAACCAGAGCACGATCTCGGTCATCAATACCACCACCAACGCCGTCGTTGCGGATATTCCCGTTCCCAGTCCAGCCTACGAGCTCGCGGTCAACCCGGCCACCAACCGCCTCTATGCGACGCTCTTCATTACTAGGTCGGTGTTGGCGATCAACACGCTCACCAACAAGGTCGTTACCACCATTCGGACGAATGCATATCCCCTCGGGATCGTGGTCAACCTGTTCACCAATCGTGCCTATGTTGCGAACGATGATAACTCTACCAACAGCGTGACCGTGCTTGATCTAGCCACTAACACCGTCATTGCCACCATTCCGGCTGGGCTTGCACCGACGCATGTGGCGATCGATCCGTTCGCCAACCGCGTCTATGTCACCGATAGTAACACCATGATCTCCGTGATCGACACGACCACCAATACCGTTGTTACCACGATCCGGACGCCCTTCGGGCTCCTTCTCAATAGCATCGCCTTGAACCTGTTCACGCACCGCGCCTTTGTCACGACCGGTCTGGCCACTACGGTATTGGTGCTCGATACAACCACCAATACGATCATTGACCAAGTGTCTCCGGTCGGAACGGATCCCAATGGCGTCGCACTCAACCCATCGACACACCTGGCCTTTCTGGCCGACGCCTACGGGAGTAACACGGTATCGGTGCTTGACACGACGACCAACGCCGTCATTGCGACGGTCGATGTTGGGGCTGTCCCGCTCTACATCGCGGTGGACCGCGGCTACAACCGGGTCTACGTGACGAACTCGGAGAGCAATACCGTCACGGTGTTCAACGGCTACTAACGCTCACTTCACAATGAGCATTGCTGCAAGTGCAGCCAGCTACCAAGGGCCTTCGGCAGCAGTTTTCCTTATGGATATTCCCTTTTGCCACTACCCTCCCGGTGTGGGCGGCACAGCCCACGTTGCAGGTCAATTGGTGTGAACTGCGCAGAGGTACTATTCAGCGCATAGGCAACGGCCTGTTCGCGCGACATGGCACCCCCATCAGCCCAAGCGCTTCTGAAAGCGAATGGATCGGACTGAACATGCAGGGCAGCGATGGCTGCATCGTATGCAGCGCGTTCGGCAGCCGGCACAATCGTTCCCGTTGCATGACGAAGTTGCTCCGCTGCACCGAACAGACGGGCAGCGCGTAGGGGCTCACCTTCGTGAGTGGCAAGCATCGCGAAACCTTCGAGACCTCTTGCGATCAAGAGAAGGTAGCCCGATTCGCTCGCTACCTCTAAGCTTTCTTCGAGCAACGTTCGCGCTTGCTGTGGATCACCTTGCTCCACTGCGAGCATCCCAAGAAGCGCAAGGCATTCGGCAATGGCATCTCGTGAGTTACTTTTTCTTGCTGATGCTAAGCTCTGCTCGAATTGTGCAGTAGCAGCCTGCACATTCCCCTCAGCCCAGGCTAGACCACCAAGCACAGGCAGCACGTGACCTTCTGCTGATGGGCCAGCTTCCAGCGATCGGCAGCACACCAGAGCTTGCTCTAGCTCGCTCCGTGCAAGGGCTAGCTCGTTCTTCGCTAGTGCAATGGAACCGGCAAGAACATAACAGTCCGATGGTCGTAGTAGGATCGTCTAGCTCACACGCTATGCTGTGGGCTTCCATAAGATAGTGCTCTGCACCGGCGTACTCGCCGGCAGCCAGCGCACAGCAGCCCAGCCACCAAAGCGCAAAGCCCATGTCGATGTGGTCATCAATCTGCCGCGCCAGCGTTAGCGCCTCATCAAAATAGGTGCGAGCGCGCTGCACATCACCCCGCGTGAGTTCAAGGTCACCAAGGCGATACAGCGCATGAGCCAAGCCGTCGAGTGTCTCAAGTCTGCGACGGAGGGTAAGGCATCTTTCGAAGTGCAACTGCGCCTGCAGCAGATCGCCGCGCGCCAATGCCAAATTGCCGAGGTACTGGTATCCATAACTCGCGCCCATATCGTCGTGTAGCTCAAGATCCAAACGCAGACACTCTTCGAAGATCGCTTGTACTGCAGCGGGATCGGTACCGTCACCCACCTCGACCATAAGAAAGCCAGTGACACGTAGTGCTTTTGCGCGCACTGCGGGAGCGGCAGTGACGGTCTGCGGCAGGACTTGTTCCATCCAACGCAATCCTTCGCGCATATGGTCGTGAATGGCCCAGAAGCCAAACATCGCCGAACCAAACGCGACCATGGCAGCAATATCGCCCTGCTGAATCAGCCAGCCGCCGACAGCGCGAAGATTATCGTGCTCCTGATCGAACAGCGAAAGCCAGTGTGCGGACTCGTGTCCCCACCATGATCGTTCGGCCTCCTCGGCTAAGGTGAGGAAGTAGGTCGCATGCTGCTGCTCTAAGACAGGAAGCTGCCCGGTCGTAGTCAAGTGATCGAGGCAATACTCCCGGATCGTTTCGAGCATGATAAAGCGTGGATTCCCATCTACGCCTGCAACTCGCTGGATCAGGCTCTTGTCCACCAGCTCCGTGAGGCCCTCCAGCACCTCCAGCCCCAAGTCGCTTTCGGAGTTACAGATCGCTTCCGCAGACTCGATGGTCCAGCCGCCGACAAATATCGCGAGACGCAGGAAAAGGATCTGCTCTGCGGAAGCAAGCCAATGATAGCTCCACTCCATCGTGCCGCGTAGCGTCTGATGGCGCTCGGCAAAGTCGCGGAAACCATCGGTCAAGGTGCGAAGGCGATTGTCCAATCGCTTGAGGAGCGCGGCGGGCGCAAAAAGCTTGCTGCGTGCGGCGGCGAGCTCGATCGCGAGCGGCACCCCGTCAAGCCGCACACAAATCTCGGCCACGGTCAGTAAAGTGGCGTTGGTGCTGTCGAAATCCGGATTGACGGCCTGTGCCCGCTGGATAAAGAGTTGTACCGCAGCATTTTGTGAAAGCAGTTCCAGTGACGGCTGCTGGCTGAGATCGGGCAGCGGGAGCGGACGTACCAGATACTCGTATTCATCCGACACATGGAGTACGAAGCGGCTGGTGACCAGCAGCTTCAGTCCAGGCACGGATTGCAGGAGGTCGGTCAGAGCAGGTGCCGCGTCAACTACCTGTTCGAAGTTGTCGAGCAGGAGCAGCAATCGCTTGTCACAGAGGTAAGCCTTGAATGTCTCAATGAGCGACGCTCCGGCCGTTTTCTTGATGCCTAGCACCTGCGCAGTAATAGGAAGCACTAAGTTCACATCACTGATCGGTGCCAGGTCAACAAACCAGACGCCATCGCTGAAATCGTCCGCGAGTTCCGTAGCGATTTGGAGTGCGAGGCGGGTCTTACCGATGCCCCCCGCCCCAGTCAATGTAACCGGGCCTACATCGTCACGGCGGAGCAGGGCCTTGACTTTGCGTACCTCCTGTTCGCGACCAAGGAGCGTACTCCGCCGAAATGGGAGGTTCGTACGCATGGCTGACCGATGCTGCCAGGGACTGTGCTCAGGAGGCGGTTGGAGCGGAGGCGGCTGTGTGGATATTTCACCCCGCGCGAAGCGCACGAAGTCCGCGAGTTCTTCGGCGGCGACACGGAGATGGATAGCGAGGCGTTCAGCAATCTCACGGGATGGTCGCCGTTCATCCGCTTCGATCTTGCGGATGGTCGCACGCGCACACCCTACGCACTGACCTAGTTGCTCCTGGGTCAAGCCCAAAGCTGTGCGACGTCGATGCAGCCAGTGCCCAAACGAGCTGTCCTCTTCCATGACCGTCCTCCGGGGTACCATGCAGCGGGACGCGCAAATTGTAGCACTTGTGTCACGCTCGTTGTCACCCTCATGGTGACCACAAACTGCCCGCAGAGTGCTTCAATAGACCATAACGCGCCGACCGGTCCATACAGGTTGAGGCATGTGCCACGACCCGCATGGAACCAATGGTCGGGCATGTTCTGCCCTGCGTTAATGTTGCAAGGCTAAAGGAGATGCGATCATGATGCAATCTAAAACTTCTGTACGCTGGCGGCGCGTGCTGGACTACATGGCGTGCTACAGCCTGGTATTCGTCGTGCTGCTGCTTGCGCTCGCCGTTTTCTTCGTCTGGCAGGGAACTGCCGTCGTGTTGATCACGGCTATGCTGGACGCAAGCAGTGTGAATAGTCTACTGTACTTCGGCCCCCTGACCTTACTAGGGCTCGTGTTGTTTGTGATCTGCATGGCAGCCGAGCCGTATCTTGTACATGGCATAGCGCAGCGGCAACTCCAGCACCGCTTTCTTCAGTTTGCAGTGCCACTCATCAGTGCTGTGGTCCTTGCCGAACTCCTGCGTGGATGGGCCATCACAAGCTTAGTGAATGCCACTCATTAACATATAGCGTGTCCGGTGTAGCTTCACTCGTTCAACGTTATGTGAACTGAAAGAGATGCTGTTATGTTACGGCTGTCGCGGCTATTGATCATCTGCGGGCTGCTGCTCCTCCTGCCGAGTTGTAGCTCAAGCACTGAGTTGGCGCAGGTCACGGCTTCTACAGTGCCCCTCCCATCTTCGGCACCTCCGCTCGTACAGGCTACGGCGAGCACCCGTACGCCAGCGTCCCACGGCGAGTCGGATGCCGACTTGATGGCGACCCTTATGGCTGCGCCGCCAGCGACTACACCTCCAGCGGAAACGCCCGTTGCTATGTCCTCAGTGGCCCGTACCTATCTAACGAGCACGCTGGATGATATGCAGCAGCATTACATCCTTAGCCGATCACTCGACTGGTCAGAGATTCGGCGCCTGGCCTTCTCCGATGCTGCGGGGGCACGCGTCCCAGCAGATACCTACTCAACCAGCCGCCTCGCGCTGTCTCTGCTGCACGATCCTCATAGCCGCTTCCTCACACCCGATGACCTTAAGCAGCAGCAGGAGATGGCCACGAACCAACCGGCTCCGTATGGTACGCGCCTCCCCGGAGCAGTAGGTTACCTAAGCTTGCCCACCCACCTCTTCGTGTCATCAACCCATGATCCGTATGCCGAACAAGGGGTAGCGGCTGTCAAGATGCTGGATCAACAGGGTGTATGCGGCTGGATCATTGACCTGCGCAATGATAATGGCGGCGCCGTGTGGCCTATGCTTGACGTAGTCGGCCCGATCCTGGGCGAGGGTCAGGTTGGTACCTTTATCGATATGGCAGGCAACAAGTCGATTTGGTCCTACCGGCACGGCCAAGCATTGCTCGATGACCAAGTCCTAAGCCAGGCACCGGTTTATGAGGTGCACCATCCAGTGCCGCCGGTCGCTGTACTGACGGGGGACATGACGGCTAGTGCAGCCGAGGCAATCGTAGTCGCCTTTCGCGGGCGACCACATACGCGAAGCTTCGGTCAGCCGACGGCAGGAGTGCCGACAGCACCGGGCTACTATACGTTGAGCGACGGCGCACAAGTGGCTGTGACAGAGGCGCTCGATGTGGACCGCAGCGGTCAGAGCTACATGGGGCCGATTACGCCCGATGAGGCGGTTCCACCGGCGGTCGTTACCGGGCGGGCCGACGATCCGGTCGTGGCCGCCGCCTTACGCTGGCTCGCGACCCAACCGGGTTGTGGCAGATGAGACGGATAGTCAAAGCGATGATGAGATGAATTATCCGTATGCTGAAGTCGAAGCGACAGCAATAATTACACTAATGCTTCACTATAGTGGTCCAGGAGCGCGTTGAGGTCTATGAGCAGTTGCGCGCGGGCCGTTGCCCAACGTAGTATGATCGTCATAAGGAGGTCTAGCAGATGCCGAGGATTTCGGAGTTCCTGGGGCTTGTCATCAGTATGTTCTATAACGACCATGTTCCACCACATTTTCATGCAGTATATGGTCAATATGAAGCAATCGTCGGGATTGACCCGATACGGGTGCTTAATGGGCAATTGCCTCGTCGCGTGCAATCACTGGTCATTGAATGGGCCGCTCTCTACCAAAATGAACTTCGTGAAGATTGGGAGTTGGCGCGAGCCAAACAGCCACTTAAGCGCATCCCGCCGTTAGAATAAGGATAAAGGAACGATCATGATTTTGCATATTATTCAAGCCGAAGTATGTGGGCCGCACAGTTTAGAAGTAACTTTTAATAATGGAACCCATAAGCGCGTTAACCTTGTACCGCTACTAGATGGTCCAGTGTTTGCTCCACTGCATGATCCGGCATATTTTGCACGAGTCGTTGTTGATCCAGTGCTTGGTACAGTAGTATGGCCGAATGAGGCTGATCTCGCTCCAGAAGCCATCCATAATTTGCCTACTGATTGAGGTGCAGGCCTGGATGCTGTGGGTCCTGCCGAAATCGCTGATAAGCTGCCCGTGCTTAATGAGGCATTGAACATGAATACATCTCCGCTAACCGACGAAATACTGGTATCAGCGACAGCGATCGCGGGACTGACATTCACCCCTGAGGAGCGAGCCCTGATGCTGAAAGGGGTCCAGGAGCGGGTTGATGTCTATGAGCAACTGCGCGCGTTGCCGTTATCGAACGAGGTGCCACTGGCGTTGATCTTCCAGCCGGATATTCGCCCTATGCCGCAGCCCGTGGCAGTGGCGGACGTCCCACGGGTGCCGGCGGCACCGATCCAAAAGCTGGCCGATCAGGATGACTTGGCATTCGCATCAGTAGCTGTGCTGTCGCAACTGATCAAGGCGCGGCAGGTGAGTTCGGTTGAATTGACCGATCTGTATCTTGATCGTTTGCAGCGCTTTGATCCGCAGTTCACATGTGTAGTCACCATGACCGAAGAGCTAGCGCGCAGTCAAGCTAAAGCTGCCGACGCGGAGCTGGCGGCCGGGACATGTCGCGGACCACTGCATGGTATTCCGTGGGGGGCGAAGGATTTGCTGGCGACCAAAGGGATTCGGACGACCTGGGGCGCAGCGCCGTACAAGGAGCAGATCCCGGCGACCAACGCGGCGGTGGTTGACCGGCTTGAGGCGGCCGGTGCGGTGCTGCTGGCCAAACTGACCGTAGGCGAACTGGCCTGGGACGACATTTGGTTTGGCGGCCAAACCAAGAATCCTTGGAATCTGCAGGAAGGCTCAAGCGGCTCGTCGGCCGGCTCTGGCGCGGCAACTGCCGCAGGACTGGTTGGCTTTGCCATTGGGACCGAAACACTCGGCTCGATCGTTTCGCCTGCGACCCGCTGCCGCGTCTCCGGCTTGCGACCGACCTTCGGACGCGTCAGTCGTTATGGGGCGATGGCTTTGAGTTGGAGTATGGACAAGATCGGACCAATGGCCCGCACCGTCGAGGATTTGGGGCTGATCTTCCAGGCGCTTCACGGCTCGGATAGCCGGGACCTGACGACCGTCGACCGCCCCTTCCCCTGGCCGCCGGCCCTTGATATGAGTGCGCTGTGCATCGGCTACCTCGAAGAGGATTTTGTATCCGAGGATGCGAAGGACCTCGCCTATGACGATATCCTCAAGGTGCTGCGTGGCTTCGGCGCGACGCTCGTGCCGCTCAAGCTACCGGACTACCCGTTGGATGCACTGCAGACCATCCTATATGCCGAGGGTGCGGCGGCCTTCGACGAGTTAACCCGCTCCAACCAGGATGATCTGCTGGTTCGCCAGACCGAGGATGCCTGGCCGACCTCGTTCCGCAAAGCACGGTTGATTCCAGCCGTTGAATATATCCAGGCCAATCGCGTTCGGACCCTACTGATGCAGTCCATGGCCGAGCTCATGACCAACGTCGATCTGTATGTTGGACCATCACTGGTCGGACCGAGCTTGGTGATCACCAATTTCACGGGTCAACCGGCGGTCGTCATTCCGCATGGGGTCGATAGCGAGGGTAGTTCGGCCAGTATCACCTTCACCGGTCGCTTGTATGACGAAGCGACGATCTTGCAAGTCGCGCAGGCCTATCAGGAGGCGACGGACTTTCACCGGCAGCATCCAACGGGGTTTTAGGATGAACAAGGCACAGCCGACACCGTATCCCGACGTTAATGCTATCCTCCAAGAACTATTAGTGAGCGTGCAAGCTATTTTAGGGGCGCATTTTATCGGCATGTACCTGGACGGCTCGCTGACTGGCAGTGATTTCGACCAAGATAGCGATATTGATTTTGTGGTCGTCAGCGACGAGGACATCTCGTCCGAGCTTTTTGTTGGGTTGCAGACGATGCATGATCGCCTTGGGACCCTTGACTCGCCGTGGGCCATTCAGCTAGAAGGCTCCTATCTTTCGCAGCAGGCACTACGGCGCTATGACCCAACCCACGCGCTACACCCCAATATTGAGCGTGGGCCGGGTGAGCGGCTTAAAATGGCGGACCACGGTGATGCTTGGCTCGTTCACCTCGCTATCTTACGCGAACGGGGGATAACGCTGGTCGGACCTGCTCCGCAAACCCTTATTGAGCCTGTCTCGCCCCAGGATTTACGGCGCGCCATGCTCGGTGTTGTGCATGGATGGGCAGCCAATCTACTGGCGAACCCATCAGAGATCGGTAGCCGCGGCTACCAATCCTATGTCGTCCTCGCGCAGTGCCGCATTCTGTATACGCTAGACTCTGGAACCGTTGCATCGAAGCGAGTTGCCGCACGCTGGGCACAGGCCAGCTTGGATGGGCGCTGGGCGCCGTTGATCGAGCGCGCATGGGAGGGACGGCATCATCCCGACATGCCCCCTGCCCCCGAGGATTTAAACGAAACGCTCCAGTTTATACGCTATACGATGGTACGCAGTCAGCAGGATGAGCGTGCTATGGATGAGGCAGGTCGTCCCCATCCATAGGTGTCGTCAGCGACGATGTGCAGTTAGTAACTATCGACCAACGAGCGTGTGGTCAAGCGACCCGCCACATCTGCTTCGTGCAGCTTCTCCGCCCGCACTCGGATGCGGTGGGGCACGCCGGGGTACAGATCGAAGAAATTGTCGGATGCGCGGTAATCCATTCCCGGTATATCAAATTCCACGCGGTGCTGAAACACCGCTGACCGGAACTCGATCTCAACGCTGCCATCTTGGCTTAGCTGTATGCTGGTTTGGACGGAAGCGCGCCGCAGGTTCAAAAAGCGTGGTGCCGTGAAAAACACCGTCTGCTCCGAGACCATCGCGTTATCGATTTCAAGCCACAGCCGCAGGTACAGCTGCCGCCTACCATGTTGCTCGATGGCGTCGGCAAAATCAAGTGTTGTTTGCTGCACGGCTTCCCCGTACCGCAACTCAACCTCCTGCTTGCCTTCATCTATGATCGCATCATCCAAGGTATACAGCGTCCAGCGTAGCATGCCACTCTGCGGTGCTCTACCCTCATACACAGTGTAGACGTTGATGTCGTGGATTGTGCTGCTGATGTAGTTGCCGATGCCTGCTTTTTCGTCCCCCGGCACTTGCGCCGAAACCAGCGCAGGTGCAAAGAAGCGCCGTGCTTCGTAGTGTAGGGCCTTCCAGCGCCCGCCGAACTCCAGGCTGCTCCACGAAAACACGGGCCAGCAGTCGTTGATCTGCCAGTACAAGGCACCCATGGTCCGTGGCATCGAGCGCCGGAAGTGCTCAACACCCACTTGCATACAATACGCCTGATTGAGCTGCGATAAATAGGCTAATGCAGCATAATCTTTGGCGTAACGATAGCGCCGCGAGACATAATCAGAAATAATCTGATTGCCTGCGGCATTTTTCTGATGATTTTCCATGGCTGGACCAAACACGTTCATTTCTTCCGGCGGGCAGAAGGTTGCTGCCACGACCGGCGAACTATACGATTGCATACCAAACTCGGAGCAGAAGCGAAACTTCATTTCTTCATAGCGCTTCACCGGATAGCGCGCGTGCCATACATCCCAAAAGTGGCAGTCGCCAGCGCGCTCGTTGTTATGACCTTTTTCATAGCCCTCGGGATTATGGGGCGAACCGGGCCAATAAGGGGTCACGGCATCGTACTGTGCCACGGCCGCAGGCAGAATGTCGTAAAACACCCGTTCATAGGCGGCTTTGCGTTCGGGCGTTGCAGTAATCTGTGGTGCCATTTGCTCGATCTCGTTGTTGCCACACCACAATGCCATGCACGCATGGTTAGCCAACCGCGGCACCTGATACGCTGCTTCCTGCCGCACCAGATCAAGAAAATGGTCATCGCCCGGATATAGCGAGCAGGCGAACATGAAATCCTGCCATATCATCAACCCCAGTTCATCACACAGGTCATAAAAATCATCCATCTCATAAATGCCGCCGCCCCACACACGCAGCATGTTCATGTTGGCTTCGGTCGCTGAAATGAGCACATTCTCGTAGTCGTCCCGTGTGAATGATGGGAGGAAGCTGTGCGCCGGAATCCAATTAGCACCTTTTGCAAAAACCGGCAAGCCGTTGACCACGAATTGAAAACTTTCGCCCCACTCGTCGGGATGGCGATCTAGTTCGATGGTGCGGAAGCCGATGCGCTGCTGCCACTGGTCGAGCCCGTCGTCAGCTTGCAGCAGCTCGACATGGAGATCATACAGCGGCTGCGCGCCCAGACCGTTCGGCCACCATAGCTGAGGCTGTTCGACGCGCAAGGCGAGCTCACCGCTGCCTTCGGCTTGCGCTACAAGCTGCTCATTGAGAACGAGGCGGCAGCGTAGGCGGGCGTTGGGATCGGAGTGTGCCAACTGCACATCAACCGCCAGATGGACCGTGCCGTCGCCGTGCTGTTGCTTGGCATGCACACGCGTGATGCGATTACTATCCCAGCCCTGCAACTCGATATTTTTGTAAATGCCTGAGGTTGCAAAGCGCGGCCCCCAGTCCCAGCCAAATGAACACGGCTCTTTACGGATATTGGACGATCCCCCGACCGGATCGTTCCATTCGGCAAAATGATGCAGCGGGAGGCGGGCACGAATATAGCCCATCGGGTTGGCGAACTGGATTCGCAACGTGTTGTGACCCGGCTGCAGCCACTCGCGGACCGGGAAGCGATAGCCGACAAACATATTTTCCGTGCGTGCGACTTCGTGGCCGTTGAGCGTGATGGTCGCGAGCGTATCCAAGCAGTCGGCTACCAGATCCACGTGCTCCCGCGCCAATAGGTCGTCGGCCACATCGAAGTCGGTGACATACTCCCAGTCAGCCTCTTCGATCCATTGCAGGTCAAGCTCATTCGAGCCCCAGAACGGATCAGGAATCAGATCATTGCTCCGTAAGTCCGTATGAACACAGCCCGGCACCTGCGCAGGATGAAACTCCTCCGTACCCTGCTGGCGAAACTGCCAGACCCCATTGAGTGACAAGCGTTGCATGAAGCTTTTGGTCTCCTGATGATATCTAGAATCAGTAAGGGGTCACATGAGCAACTGCGAGGTGCAGCGCTCACATGGACCCCGTGTGTTGATTTGAACAGCGTTGCCTTAGACGTCGTCGAAGGGGATCGGCGGGAAGCCTCCGGCAAAGGGCACGTCGGGCCGGTCATAGTCGCCCATCAGCGCGCGTAGCCGGGGCGTCGTCTGTTGGAGAAACTCTGGATCGGTCGCATCGCGGTCCGAGCGGCGCAGCCAGGGTGGGCTATAGATATAGTGCATATTATAGCGATCATAGTCTAGATGGCTCGGCATCGGTGAGTGCCAGACGCCGTTGTGGAAGAGGAGGACGGAGCCGCGTTTGGCCCGGACGATGTGCTGGATCGGGCTGGCATAGGCTTCCTTACGGACCTCTTTGGGCAACGGTACCGGACTGCGATGACTACCCGGAATCATGATCATGTTGCCCATGTTCTCTTCTGACTGGTCGGTCAAGCTGTAGCTGGCGCGTAGTTGGAGCAGCGGCACCGGATAGCCCAATTGCTTAAAATCATAGGCACCGGAGCCATCCTGGTGCCAGCCGACGGCACCGGCGTTGGCCGGTAGCACCGTGCACCAAGCAGCCTGTAGGACGAAGCGGTCACCCAGCAGCGCACGCACTTTCGGCAAGACGGCAGGATGGTCGATCAGTCGCTCCAGCACCGGCTCGTGCTCGAAGCCCTTGCCGATTTGGAGAAACTTCTCCGCCGGGCGGCTGCCGTGGACGCGCTTGGCAGCCTCCAAGGCCTCGTCGCACTCTTCCTCGCTGAGGACATCGGGGATAATGAGGTAGCCGAAGCATTCAAAGACAAAGTGATCCATCTCGGTCATCGCCCCCGGTTGGGAGATGGGCATAAGCTCGGGATGCGTAGCGGTAGCTGCAGCCGTTTGACCGTCTGCATTCGTCCGTGTCTGATCACTAATCATTTCTTGGCCTCCTTAAACTAGTCCTTATGGATGTTTGGCAAGGTAGTCATTCAACTCTGCTTGCACTTTCTGCTTAAGCTGCTGGCGCCCAGCATCGTCCAGCAACTTCTTGGCTTTCGAGATTGCCGTGTCAGTGGGTTCCTGGCCGGTCACCAACCCGTGCATGGCCTCGTCATACACGCCGTTAAGCTTGGCGATGTCCACTTCGAGCGCCTTCGAATCGATCTGAAATTGTTCGTGCGGATTGAAATCCCAGTTGGACTCGGTACTGAAGAAGGTCAGGGCATCGGCCGCTGCCTTGGGCAGATCAACCGGCTGCCGCTGGAAGCGACCGGAGACACCCGAAACATACCACTGGCGACGGTAGTTGCGGGCCGCATCCACGCCAGGTACCTCGGAGAAGCGCAAGTTGGCTTCTTTTTTGTAATTAACACCCTCAATGCCCATGAGCCAGAGATCCATGTTGTCCTGGCTGCTGACCAGCCAGTTGAAGAACTGGATGCCGGCGACCTGTTGCTCTTTGGGGGCGCTGGCGTTGAAGACCATGAAGTTGCCGGCTTTGAGCCCGCCAAAGCTGCGTGTTTTCGTCGAGTAGATACCCTTCATGTCATAGCCCATCAGCGAGGCGTCGGGGTTGGAGGACTTCATTGCCTTGGTAAAATCGATGAATTTGTAGTCGGGCTCGTTTTCAATGCAGGATGCGGCCTTGCCGGGGAAAATGTAGTCCGGCTCGACGGTCTGGCTCGTGCCGGACATGTTCAGGTCGGTCTTATTAATCAGCCCCTTTTCCCACCAGCTACGTAGCAGTCGGGCGCGGTCAACGAATGCCGGCCACGACTCATAATCGACCAAGGTGAGCTCCTTAGTCGCGTCGGGAATAATCATCCCTTTGACCCCGACATTCCAGGAATGGCCGCCCACGATATCGGTAATCGTGTAGTTAGGGATGTTGGCCCAGGGTATCGTCTGCGGCTGATTCGCCTTGATCGCCTCGAGATAGGGCTGGAGGGTGGGCCAACCACCTTCGCTAGTCGGTTCCGGAGCCTTGTATTTCTGACGTAAATCATCCCGTAAGATGACGCCCGAGCTGGCACCGTAATAGAAGACCACCGGAATGCCGTATAGGTGACCTTCCATCAGATTGGCTTGGTAAATCTTATCGGTGATCTCCGCCTTGAGCTTGGGACCATACTGGGCGACTAGGTCTTCGAGTGGTACCAGCGCCCGTTGAGCACGCAGCGTGTCCATCTTGTACCAGGGCGCATCAAAGGCCATTGTGAAATCAGCCCCGGAGGAATACAAGACGGGATATTTGGTCGCATGATCATCGAGAACCAACGACTCAAGCTCGATGTTCAGCCCTTCTTTCTGCATTTTTTCGGAGATGGCCTTGGTTACTGGGGCGATACTTTCCGCGTATTGCGGCAGACCGAACCAACTTTCCACCAGCGTAATCTTCACCAGTTTACCGGTTGAAGCGGCGGGTGCAACGGTTATAGCCGCAGCCGGGGGCGCAGTCGTAGCTACCTCGGTTGCTGCTGAGGTCGTGGCCGCAGCGGGTGCAGCTGTCGCTGGATTAGCCGAGGATGCGGTCGAACCCGTGGCAGACGTCTGGTCCGCCGCCGGTGCGGCCGGTGTAGAACCACAGGCGGCCAGAACGCCGCCGATCGTCATGGTGGCGGTAGCCTTGAGCATTTGGCGGCGCGTGAGCTTGGCCATAATACACCTCTTTGTGAGTACGACATCGAACAACATGTGTGGTTAAGTGGGGGTAATCACGTACCTCCTTCCGCAGCGAGTATGTACATTAGCCTTTGACGGAACCCATGGTCAGCCCTTTGACAAAATAGCGTTGGACAAAAGGATACACAAAGACGATTGGACCGATGATCACGCACGCTGTAGCCATCCGAATGGCGTTGGCTGGCAACTGTGCCAACGGCACAAAGGTGCCGGGTTGTTTCATCGCTTCGGCAATCGCTTGCATGTTGTTGACCATGCGGAGGATGATGACGGGCAAAGGACGAAGCTGCGTGGCACGGTCGATCAACATCACCGGCAAGAACCAGTCATTCCAGTAGGTGACGGCCATAAAAAGTCCGACTGTCGCCAACACGGGTCCCGATAACGGGAGAACGATGCGAAACAGGATCGTAACATCCGACGCGCCGTCGATATACGCGGCGTCACTAAGCTCTGCGGGGAGCTGAGCAAAGAAGTTGCGCAGGACGAAGACCCAGAAAGGCTGCACCATCATCGGTAGCATCAAGGCCGGCAGACTATCGTAGAGGCGCAAAACGTTGCGTGTGGTGATGAACCACGGAATGATGCTTGGCACAAAGATGATCGCGAAAAACGTGTACATTGCCACTATGCCGCGCCACTTAAAGCGCTTGGCCGCCATCATGTACGCCAGACCAGACATGACTAACAACGAGCCGGTCGTTCCGATCACAGTCCGGGCGAGCGAGGCCAAGTAACTGGCCTGTATCTCTTTGCCGGCTAGCACCCATTTGTAGGCGCTCAACGACCAATCGGTGGTCCAGGGCAAATAGCCGTTGAGTGTCAACGAATTCTCATTGGTCAGCGATGCCACGACCATGATCCAGAATGGAAAGATGCACATGACAGCAAAGCCGGCGACGACTACATAGGATACGAATGCCAGAAGCCTGTCGCCCCAGTTGCTTTTCTCAATCATCCTTACACCCCTTTCGGCACGAGTAGTAACGCCAAGACCGATGCTTAGAACAGCCCGTACTCTTCGCCCTGCCGTTGCGAGAACTTTTTCGCCAGCCAGTTAGAACCAAAAACGCAGAGTAGCCCGAGGAATGATTGCAGCAGGCCAATCGCGGCGCTAAAGCCGTAGTTAGAGTTGACTTGCAGCGCACGCAACAGGTACGTATCGATGACATCGGTGGTGGGATACAGTTGGGCCTGACTGCCAATCAGCGCGTAGATCATGCCGACGTCGCCATAAAAGATTTTGCCAATAGCTAAAAGCATCAGCAGAATAACGATACCGGTGAGGGCCGGTAAGCTAATAAAGCGCATGCGCTGCCAACGACTCGCACCGTCAACGGCCGCAGCTTCATAGAGTGAGGCATCAATGCTCGTGAGCGCCGCAAGATAGATAATGCAGGAGGCACCGGCGTTCTTCCAAACTCTGATCAACGTCAGCAGCAATGGCCAGATCGCCGGCTGCGTGGTAAGCGCAACGCGTTCCATACCAAGCCGCGCTAAGACGGCATTAATGGTGCCGACCTGGTAATCGATGAAGCCAAACAACACCATCGCGACGACGGTCCAGCCCATGAAGTACGGCAGAAACATAAACGACTGTGCGATGCGCCGGAAATATTTCCCTTTAACTTCGTTTAGGAAGAGAGCCAGCGTGACGCCGCAGAAGGTTTCGGCAGCAATGAACAAGATATTGAGGCCAAGCGTGTTAACGATCAATCGTCGCGCAATTGGTGTTTCTGTCAACAATCGAAAGTTGCGGAAGCCGACCCATGGGCTCGCAAAGAGCGTGCGGGGGCTATAGTCTTGAAAGGCGATAACGTTGCCCATGAGCGGCAGATAATTGAAGAGCAGGATGAAGATGAGCCCCGGACCGCCGAGCACGAACAAAAGCCAGTTTTCCTTGAGGTACTGCAAATTTTTACGGGCACGACTTGAACTGGGGGGCGGAAGTGTGCGGGCGAGCGGAATACCACTGTCGTTGTGGTCAATGGCGGCCATCAGCGTGCCCCCTACGAATAGTTTATGTAATCGTTTGCGCACGTCTACTCTACACTGCGCTCAGCTCATCGTCAATAGATGATTATTGCATATCAGCGGGTGAGCAACCGAGCGTTACTGTACGACGTTCCGCGCGATTTGGGCCTCATCAATACCTTGAGCCCGTAACGGTGTGATGATGTCTTGTTCCAAATCTGGAACGTAGACTCGCAGGATCTCCAAATCGGGCGCGGCAGATGGTGGTGTGGGGAGCAACGTATAGTTGCCCAATGCTGCAGGCAGGACGACCGAGTCGCCACGTCGTAACGGGAGTGAACTATCAGCCCACTGGAGGGTCCCACTGCCTTCGATTAAGGTCAAGATTTCAAAGGAGCCGGGATTAGTCGCTGCCGTATGGGTATTGTCGAGCGTCCAGCGCTCAAGCGCAAAGGAGCGACACGCGATCAATAATGTGCGTTCAGGGCTCATCGGGAGCGGGGGGAGTGCCGCACGCGGTGCGGGCGCGAGTTCGCTAACATCCAGGGCCTTGGCGATATGCAGATCGCGTGGCTGTCCGGTTTTGGCATCACGACGACCATAATCATAGACGCGATAGGTCAGGTCGGACTTTTGTTGAATCTCGAACAGCATCGTACCAGCATCAATCGCATGCACGGTGCCCGCCGGCACGAAGACCACATCACCGGCCTTGACGGGGATGCGATGGAGCAGCCCCTCGACCGTGCCATCCGCAATAGCCGCAGCAAAGTCGGTACGCCCGATAGGGCGCTCCAAGCCATACACAACGCTAGCACCCGGCTGGGCGTCTAGGATATACCAGGCCTCGGTTTTGCCATGAAAACCGGTCTTTGCTTCGTGCTCGTGGGCATAGGCATCATCCGGGTGCACCTGGATCGAGAGTGGCGCTGCAGCATCTATGAATTTCGCCAGGAGCGGAAAGTCGGCACCATACTGCTCAGTCGAACGGTTGCCGACCAACGCCGCGCCGTATTGCTGCGTGATCTCCGCCAGCGTACGCCCAGCCAACGGGCCATTCAAGATTGGATTGGTATCATATACTTGCCACGTTTCGCCGATGCGCTCGGGTTGTGGTGCAGGGAGGTCAAGCCATGCAGCCAGCCGGCTCCCACCCCACAGCGGCTCCACGATTCGGCGTTTGGTCATTAATGGATATAGGGGCGATTGACTCATGCTGTACTCCTTCACCGAGCTATCACCAACACGTAATTGCTGCTGTGCTGGGCCGGATGTATATTATGCTCGTCCCATGATACTACTTCGTCAAGGTGTCTATGTCACAGCTTCGTAAAATAGGTGCGCTCATAGGTTTATCTATCATCCTGGCTAGTTGTGGGGCTACACCGGTCGCGCAAGTTCCGACGGATGTGCCACGTACGACGGAGACGACGATTACTCTGCCCTCCCCAACGAGGCCGGCGGCGAGCAGCCCGGCGGTGAGTCCAGCCGACCCACCAACCAATATTCCAACGCTGGTCCCAACGCTGGCTTCAAGTCCCACGGCCATCCCATCAGTAGCCTCTACAGCTGTGGCAACACCACTGCCCGCGACGGCTACGCCGATCCGGACTACCGCGACCACCCCCCCGTCGGCCGGTTCGCCTGCAGCTGGAACGACGGTGCTACGGCTCGCGGCAGGGAGTGCAGCTGGACAAGTGGGTGTGACGAATACTGATGGACCGACCACCTTTCGAATTGCGGCAGATGGCTCGATCCGCATCATGGATACCATCAACAAGCGGCTGCTTTTCTTCAATGGAACGAGTGGCAAGCTTGAACAAACGATCAATCTCTCGTTTCTGCAGCGTCCAACCGACTTTGTCGTCACGGGCAAAGGCGATTTATATGTCCTGGATGGGGGTGGCTGGACCATCGATCATCTGGCAATCAACGGCAAAGAGCTGCATAACATTCCACTGAGCCCTGCTACCAAAGGCTTGTTCTCAACGATTGCACTAACCGCCGATGGCCGTATCTTCGGTCTGGCCCAGAACAAAAGCTACCTACTGATCACGCCCGGCGGCCCACTACCACCGGAAGAACAGATGCATGCCGTGCAAGATGGGCTGTTCACCGTGCGCTCCAACGCCAGCTTCGCGCTCGTCAAAGAATCTGTACGGCAGGTTCTGCAGATCGGCACCGGGCAGCAGCCGAAGTTCGTGATCGGGAAGTCACAAGAACAGGTTCAATTCCTGGATATTAACCAGGGCATGGAGCCATATGTTGTTGCGAACGTAAATGGCTTAGACGAAGTCCGGCGCTATAGTCTCGGCGGCGATCTGATGGGGACGTTGCAGATCGATCAGCGCGGTTGTCGTCCTACACTTCGACCGATCTATATCGACCGGCCCGGAGCAGTTTTTACGATGTGCGTCAGCACCAACGGCCTCAGTATTCAGCGTTATGTGATGCATGGGGCACAGGGCACACCACTACCGCTCACAAACGTGCTCCTGACGAACGTGCCATGGTCGCCCGGCAGCTTACAGGCGGCACCTGGCTGATGATGGTAGTGAGCACCGTTGGTGCTCTCGTCCTAATGATGCCCTAGCACTACACGTACCTCATACGTCGCTCCATCGTCCACGAGCTGGATGCGACCATCCTCGACCGGCTGTCCTGCAATCTCAACCAGCGCAACGCCGGTCGAGACGCCGGCCGGATTCTCGATGACAATATGATAGGTGGTTTTGCCATGCCGATAGGTGAGTTCATAGCCCGGCCAGCTGTGCGGGATGCATGGCGTGATCGTGAGCCACTCACCGTTCTTACGTAGGCCCAACAGCATTTCAACGCCCAAGCGGTACATCCAGCTCGCCGAGCCGGTGTACCAACTCCAGCCACCCCGGCCGGTATGTGGTGCTACAGCGTAGACGTCTGCTGCAATCACATACGGCTCAACTTTATAGAGCTCGGCGTCTGCCTGCGCGTGCCGGACCGGATTGATCAGCGTAAAGAGCTGCGCTGCGCGGTCACCATCACCGAGCAGAGCATGCGCCCAGATGAACCATAACGCGGCATGGGTGTACTGGCCCCCATTCTCCCGCACGCCAGGTAGGTAGCCTTTGATATAGCCCGGGTCATGCGCGCTATGATCGAACGGTGGCGCAAAGAGCTTGATCAGCCCGGCCTGTTCATCGACCAGATGCTGCTCGACTGCGTCCATGCCCTGTCGTGCCCGGCCGTGATCGCCACCGCCGGAGATAACAGACCAGGATTGGACGATTGAGTCAATCTGGCACTCATCACTGTGCTGCGAGCCGAGGGGTGTGCCGTCATCGAAGAAAGCACGCAAATACCAAGCTCCATCCCAGCCATGTGCTTCTACTGCACGTTGCAGCGCTTGTGCGCGGGCATGGTATCGCGCCGCACGTGCGTCGTCACCCTGCCCGCTGGCTAGGCTGGCGAACTGCTGGAGGTTGAGATACAGGAACCACGCCACCCAAACACTTTCGCCCTTGCCACCCGCGCCGACTAGGTTCATCCCGTCGTTCCAGTCACCGGTGCCCATGAGAGGCAAGCCATGCGAACCCATGCGTCCCAAGCTGTATTCTATCGCGCGTACACCGTGGTCGTAGAGTGAGGCCACCTGCGTCGAGACTGTGGGCAGATCGTAGTATTCATCCTCGCCGGCTGCCAACGGTCGTCCCTCCAGAAACGGGATGCGCTCATCAAGCACCGCTTGATCGCCGGTGATCATAATATAAAAGCTGGTCACGAATGGTAGCCACAGATAGTCATCCGAGAAGCGCGTGCGGATACCGCGGCCCGCCGGGGGATGCCACCAATGCTGCACATCGCCTTCGACGAATTGACGCGACGCGGCTCGCAGCAGATGCGCACGTATCAGCTCTGGTGCAGCATAAGCGAGCGCCATCACATCCTGCAACTGATCGCGGAAGCCGTACGCACCGCCAGATTGGTAGAAGGCCGAGCGTCCCCAGAAACGGCAGGCTAGTGCCTGATATAGCAGCCAGCCGTTGACCAGCACATCCCAGGCCGGCTCGGGTGTGCGCACCTGTATGGTCGTCAAGCGCGCATGCCAACCGTCGATCGTCTGGGTATAGGCTGTGGCAACCTCCTCGGGACGGCAATAGCGCGCGATGAGCTGTTGCGCCTCCGCCAGCCCGCTGCCCTGTCCCAACACAAAGATGAGCTCA
>JACDGP010000025.1:0-18774 GCA_013821605.1 Herpetosiphonaceae bacterium | reverse complement strand
GATCAACGATCCGCTGCAGGGCTGCGCAAGGATCAAGGCCTGCTCCTGCGCGCCCTGCGAGGCCGGTTCGGCCAAGCGCTGCCGGTTGCTCAAGGCTGCCGTTGCGCCCGATGAACTCGGTGCGGTCACAGGTCCAGCTTGCAGCCGGTTCGTCGGAGGCCACGAAGGCAACGCGGGCACCGAAATCGATGCTATAGGCATTGTGGGCCAGCAGTGCGCCGCTCGGATCATCCAGGCTCGTCACGACAAAAGGTGCCAGTTGGTCGCGCGCAACGCCAAGTACCCACTCCGCATAAAAGATGGCGGCAAAGCGCTGCGGCTGGCTGTCCGTATTCCGTAGCCGAAGGTGGTAGAGCTTAACTGAGTCACCCGGCGGCACGAACAAGGTGAGTTCGCTCGCAATACCCCTCCGCTCATGCTCGAAGGCCGAGTAGCCGAAGCCGTGCCGCACGCGATAGCTGCCGGTAGTGTTCTGAGGCTGTCGGTCGTGCGGGGTGGGATGCCACCATGTGCCTGTCGCCTCGTCGCGTAAGAATATCAGTTCGCTCGGCGGATCAACGACCGGGTCATTCGACCAGGGTGTGAGCCGGTTTTCCCGGCTATTCTCTGACCAGGTATAGCCCGAGCCACGCTCGGAAACAAGAAAGCCGAAGCGCTCGTTGGCGACGACGTTGATCCAGGGGAGCGGCGTCTGTTTGTTGGCATCGAGCTCGATGATATAGGCATTGTCCGAGTGGGCGAAGCCACCGTAGACCGATCGCTGGTTGAGATCGACGGGTGCCAGTTGTGCAGGGGGGTAGGACCTTGGAGTAGCTACGACCGGCAGTGCGGGCGGAAGATCAACCGGTTCTGGATCGCGTTGGCGCAAATGCTGCGCCAGATCGCCGCGCCGCCCGGAGAGCACAGCGCGGGCGGCGGTTTGCAACAAGATGCGATTGGCCTCCGGCATACGATCCGCGCGTACCACAAAGATGCCACCGCGATGGTCGAGCCAGCCGCCCGAGCGGCTACCCCGTAACAACCCTTGGAGTTGTTGCTGGAACTCTTCGAGGTAGCTACCCACTTGCTCATTAAGGATCACCAGTTCAACCGTCAAGCCGCGCAAGCGCCAGACCTCATGCGCCTGTACCAACTCCCGTACTAGACCGAGATCCTCGCTATCGGCTACGCGCACCAGGATGATCGGGAAATCACCAGAGATGCCGTAGGGCCAAAGACCTGGTTGGGCCAGAGTATTCGCGCCGAGGATCTCAGTTCCGGCTCGCATACGGCGATCAGCATAAAATGTGCAGGCTGCCAGGCGTTGAAAGCGGTGTAGATCATCGGTCGTAATGTCAAGGTGGCGCAGTTCGACCCGACTTCTGGTCCAGGCCAACTCGAAAGCACGACCGGCCACACGGGGATCATGATAGGTGTTGGCAAGCACTACTGCTTGCTCGCGCGATTCGGCGATAGCGGTCGTAAACATAACCTGAACCGTGGCGCCCGGTGGTATACGGACGTGACAGCGTAGGCTAAAGATCGGATCGAGCACTGCCCCCGTGTGCTGTGCCAGTGGCCGGTCAAGCGCAACCGGATCAACGGGCGTGCGGCCCCGGCCCAGGAAGGTCGCGCGATCCGAGTCGAATTGTGTGGTACCGATTGTGTGGCCACGCACGGCCATGACGTGTAGCGCCCAAACTCGCTGGTCGTGGGCTGCACGTGGACGCCGGGAGGCGAACAGTGCGTCCCGCTCAGGCAGGAATTCGGTTTCAACGAAAAGATTGCTGAATACGGGGTGGGCCGCGTCAGCACTGGCCGACGCGAGCACGATCTCGGCGTAGCTCGTAACCTCGATCTCGCGCTGTTCCAGTGTCAAGTTGGTCAGGTAGATATTACGGATCTCCGCGTTATCTTCCGGCGTGACTGTCACATCCATCCGTGTCCGGATACCGGCGACACGCTGGTGATACTCAACCTTTTCGGGCGCGAAGACCACCCGATAATCTTGCCCTAACCGCCCTACTGGCTGGTAGGCAGGTGACCAGGTCAGCGCACTACGCACATCGCGGATATAGCAGAAGGTACCCCAGCAATCGCGCGTCGTGTCTTCACGCCAGCGCGTGACCAACAGGTCACCATAGCGGCTCAGCCCGCCACCCGCATTGGTTAACATGACCGAGTAGGTGCCGTTCGACAGCAGATGGGTATAGGGGACCCGAGTGTGCGGCGTCGTGAATTCGCGCTCCGGGCGGCTGGTTGGCAATGCGGCGTTTGAAAGTGCCCGTACTGCCGGCGGCATTTCCTCCACCACCGACGCCACGACGCGCTCCTGCAGCAATAGTTCGGTTGCGGCAACGCGCGGCTCATGCTGGAAGCGCTGCTGCATAACGTTGTCATGCAAGCAGTTATCAAAGGCGAGCAAGCTCATGCCCTGGTGATGCACCATATATGAACGGATGACGACCTGCGCGGCGCCGGGTGGGAGGCGGCTCGGTGTATAATCGATCGCCTCGTACAAACCATAGCTGCCTTGTGCACCAGCCTGGATCAGCGCCTTAATGTTGTCGATTGCGGCTACAGGACGTACAGCCAGTGCCAGCGCCGTGGCATACGGCGCTACCACCAGATCCTCCTGCAGTCCGCCTTTGATACCAAGACTGGACACGCCGAAAGCCCGATACTGGTAGTTCATCTGCAGATCGCGGACGTTATATGCCGACTCTGAGATGCCCCACGGCACATGCTGCTCCCGTCCGTACGCGATTTGCCGGTCAACGACGGCGTGGTAGGTCTCGTCGAGTAGCGTCGCCGGGAAGTCCCGCATCACCAGCAGGGGCATGAGATACTCGAACATGGTGCCACTCCATGAGCGCAACGCCATCTCCCGACCATAGCGACCCCCCACACGCGTTAATGGACGTCCGAGGTGGAACCAGTGTGCCTGTGGCACCTCGCCCATGGCGATGGTGACGAAGCTGCCGAGACGCGACTCCGAGGCCAGTAGGTCGTAGAACGAACTGTCCCGCCGCCCTTCGGCCACGTTATAGCCAATGGTGAAGAGCAAGCGCTCGGTGTCGAACAGGAAGCCAAAATCCATTCGCTCAACTTCCTCGCTTGCACACCTGGCAATCGTATCCTGCCGTGCCAGCAAGGCCGCGAGATTGGCGTGCACGCGTGCCAGCTCATCCCGCCCACTATGCTCAGCTTGGGCCGCAGGCGGCTCAACCTCGGTCGTGGTTGCGGCGAAGATCGCGTTCAATGTCGGCCAGCCCACGCTCAGTGCGCTCAACGCCGGTGACAGCGCCAGGCCAGCTTCGGAGGGCAGCAAGGCATCAAGGTCACGTTGCAAACTCTTGGTTTGCCAGTCGAGCTTTTCCGCCCAAACCGCCGAGCTATGCTCTGCGCGTAACGCTGTGAGCTGTTTCTGAAAAGCGATGAGCAGCGTGCGGTAGCCAGCGATCGTTTGTGGCGGCTGGTGCAGGAGTGCTGTAAGCTCCTCGACCGCCGCAGGCATACTCCCGCTCCCACCATTCCCTCCACTGAACTCCTCGCGGAGAAGTGCTAGGGTATCCCGGAGCCCGTCACAAAGCCACGCTCCAGCGATTGGCCGTTCGGCCAGCTCCACATAGCCCTGGCGCAGTACCAGCAGGTAGCCCGCAAGATTCCCGCTATCGACGGTCGAGACATAGGCCGGTGGCAGCGGCTTGAGCGTCTCGGTGTCATACCAGTTCAACAGGTGACCACGGTAGCGCTCGATGACATCGCAGGTACCAAAGACACGCTCCGTCCGCTCCGCCAGATCCAACAAGCCAAGGTACCCAAAGTCGCGCGCTGCCACATCAACCAGCAACTGCAGCCCAATATTGGTCGGGGACGTTCGTTTGGCAATGACCGGTCGCGGGTCTTCTTGAAAGTTATCTGCAGCCAGAAAATGGACGTCTTCTGTCACGAACTCTTCGAAGTAGCGCCAAGTCTGACGGGCCAATGTACGCAGCAGGAGTTGTGCATCCGCCGTAAGTACCTCGCGAGCGCGTTGCCACGGATGGTCAAGCAAGGCGGCTACGGCTGGGGCAATCAGCCAGAGGCCGGCAACAGAGACGGCTGCCGGCCATGAGCGCTGCAGACGCAGCCGGCCGAGCCAAGCGAGACCAACGCCGGCGACCATGACGGGCGCAAGTCTACCGGCGACCGGCCGAGCCGACCCTTGCAGTCGCGCCTCGGTTTGATCTGCTGTCTCCCATTGGAGCAAGTTCCTGTGTGTCACGAAGACGCGCAACAGGGTGCGGGTGATCGCGTCAAGGTTGAGCACTGCTTGATCAAGGACGAGGGTCGTGTTGAGCAGCATCCGTGTGCCAGTCATGCGCAGGTCAGCAGCTCTGGCGTAGAGCACCGTGAGTGGTGACCGTGTCCAAGGCAGCCCGAGCAGCGTGTCAACAAGCGCTAGAACGCCAGGCAACATCAAATGGGCTAGTGCCGCAGCCGTCCAGACCAAGGGTGGACCGGGCAGGCGCAACCAGCCGACAGCTAACAGCGCGACAGTCCCACCGGGGACCAGGCTTCGGCGTAAGTTGTCGAAGATGCGATAGCGCGCGATCAACGGCAGGCTGTTGCGTATGACTGTCCCGTCGCCACGCGGCACCCAGGGCCACAACCAGCGCACAAGCTGCCAGTCGCCCCGCACCCAGCGGTGGTGACGGGCGGCATAGGCTGCATAGGTCGTGGGATAATTGTCGATCAGCTCAACATCCGTCAGGAGGCCGGTCCCAGCATAGCTACCCTCGATCAGATCGTGACTCAGCAACGCATTGGCCGGGAAGCGATCCTCCAGGGTCGCGCGTAACACAGCCGGGTCGTAGATGCCCTTGCCGGCATAGATGCCCTCCGCGAAGAGATCCATATACACGTCCGAGACGGCGGTCGTATAAGGGTCGATGCCGACGTTGCCCGAAAAGATACGGGCGAAGCGGCTGCGTGTCGCGCTTGGGAGATCGACTGCGATGCGCGGTTGTAAAATACCGTAGCCTTGCACGACCCGATGGCTTCGTGGATCGATGACAGCACGATTCAGCGGATGCGCGAGCGTGCCGATCAGCTTCTGGGCCGTATCACGTGGGAGTTGCGTGTCGGCATCCAGCGTAATCACATAGCGGACCTGCGCCAGGCTCGTCAGGTCGCCCCGCACCAACTCAAAGGTGGTATTGCTGGCTCCTGCCAGCAGACGGTTGAACTCCTCTAGCTTGCCACGCTTGCGCTCCCAGCCCATATAGCAGGCCTGCCGCGGATTCCAGACCCGCCGCCGGTGCAAGAAGAAGAAACGTGCGGCGTCGTGCCGCACGTTAAGCGCATCAACGCGCGCCTGCGCTACCGCCAACAAGTCGGCATCCTCCGGCATCTCGGCAGCCGGGGCGTCCGCGAAGTCACTGAGGAGCGCGAAATGTACATGCGGGTCACTATTGGCTAGCATCAATACTTCGAGCCGGTCGAACTGACTCTCCACGCTGGCTTTGGTCAGGAGCAGCATCGGGACGACGACGATGGTACGTAGCTCCGCCGGTACACCCTTGGCAAGCTCAAGACGTGGCAGGATGCGCGGCGGCAAAGCACGCGCCACGCCCCAGTTCACGAGACCCTGTGCGAGCTCGGTGGCCGGTAGCACTAAGAGACCGGCTGCCAGCCACCGATCACATGGTCGACCGCCACGGGCCGCTTGGACCCCCGCTGCCACCAACGCTCCCGTAACCGTAGCTATTGCCCCAAGGTACAACGGCGTGGGATGCGCCAAGATCGCTCGTCCTAGCGCCGTTACTCGGTCGGGGCGGGTACCGAGCTGAGCCTCGAACGCAGCACGACCCGGCCCGATGAGGTAGTAGCCGATATGGGCATCCTGACGTGCTGCAGGACCCGTGCCTGCCCCGTCGCCATCATTCACCGGGCGCGGTACCTGCGCCGCTTGATGGATCAGCCGCCGGGCTACCTCGATCTCGTCGATCCTCGCTTCGTGCGCCAGCTGTTCCACCACATGGCGGTAACGGTCACGTGTGCTGAAGGTACAGCGTCCATAGACGCCGGACGGATCCTGGCGCAGCACCTGCTCGGTCAGGCTAACCTGTTCGAACCACGCCGGCCAGTCTACCGCCATCAGGGTACGCATGCTCGTGATCGTGTTGCCGACTGAGACTTGGTTGGTTGCCTGGGCCTGATGTGCCACATGCAATGCGGCATCGCTGCTACCATAGCGCGCGGTGAGTGCCTGCTCCAACCATATGCTCCGCGCGTGGAGTTTGCTGTCACCATCAACCGCATGCAGCTGGCGAAAGAGCTCGACCGCGAAGGGTGGTGGCAGATCAGCGTAGTCGCGGAGAAGCTCGTCCATATCCTGCCTCAGGCGCGCATCCTCGTGTGGTGCGGCTCGTACCTGGAGCAATCGCTCTGCCCAACGCGTTGCGGCGGCACGCTGGCGGCGTGACGCGAGTATCAGCTCGGCTAGATGGCTTAAGTACTCGACTAAACCGATACGGAGCATAATAACGACCGCCCACAGCTCGCCGATGGAGAGTGGTACGACCATCTGGTAGGCTTGAATGAAGCGGACAAGGTACTCTGGAGTGATGCGACCGTCGGTATGGCTGATGAGCTCTAGCGCCAGCGCGTAGACGCGCGGCGTACCTTCTAACGGACCCTGCGCCAGCTTCGGCAACTCACGGTAATAGCTGCGTGGCAGATCCCGACGTATCTCACGAAGCTGGTCTATCACCACATGAAAGTTATCGAGCAACCACTCAGCGGCGGGGGAAATCGGGATCTGCTGTAGGAGATCCTCGGCGAGTGTCTCCTGCGCTGCGCGCAAGGATTGCTCGGTCGCATCTATTGCATACAGCCATGCGGCAGGTGCACCTGCTCGGGCAGTAACGGGTTGGCTAGCAGCAAGCTCGCGGGCATGTTGCTCGAGTTGCTCGATGCTGAGCAGTAGCTCGCGCTGCCACTGCGGCGCGGTTGGTACCGGGGTTGCGGCGAGTGCCTGACCGGATACAAACGTTCCGCCCAAGCGTCCGATGGCTCTCGTGAGCCAAACCATGCGTTGGCCCTGGATCACTGGCCCAGGCTACGGCTGTGCAACATCTCGGGCGCTTGAGAGCTTTGCCGTGGCTGGAGTGCCGGTTCAAACTGCCCGAGATCGATGATCTGGACCAGCATGCGACGCCCGGGCGCGTCAAGCTCAGCCTCAAACGCCAGCTCATCGCGCAGAATGCCAACGATCTCCTGCGGTGAAACGCCACTTGTGCGCGCGCTCGTGAGCAGCGAGACCAGACGAGCCTGCAATTCGTCTACAGTGAGCTCGACGTCGGCCGGCACCACTGCGTTGGTGGTAACATGAAAATCGCAAACCGGGCAGATATAATCGCCTGCATCCTTGCCCCGCCCGCTTCGCATGAACTCCTCTGGGCTAAACGTGGTGCCACAGTTAGGGCAGCGTTGTATTCGTACGTGTTGATCCATCGCTATTTTCCTTTGCAAAGCTTGCGTCACCTAGAAACAGCATCAATGTGTTAACATCGGTGACCGCACATGTCCATCTCCCATGGATCGGCCTTGGTCCAGGTTCAGGGCTGCACATCGGTGGGCAGATGATGGCTTCAGAACGAAGACTGCTTGACCTGCTGCGGATGGGGGGCCGCAGATGGCGAAAAGCACCCAGCTACAGCTTCTATTATAGCAAAATATATGCCACTATTCAGGAGCAGGTGAAGCCTTTCTCGTACCACTATCATTATTCTTAACTTAAATAGCGAAAATCGCCCTTCTCCCGCCTAAGGAAGAAGGGCTGCGCAACGAGTCAGAGCCGGGTTTCTGTTATGGATAGATACCCCGAATCGTAGTCGCTTCGGCGACGCGCTTAACGGCGACCAGATATGCTGCCAGACGCATAGAAATCTTTTCACGCAGGGCAATCTCGAGCACACTGGCAAACGACCGGACCATGATGCGGTCGAGTCGTTCGGTGATCTCTTCCTCGCTCCAGAAGAACTCTTGCAGCCCCTGCACCCACTCAAAGTATGATACGGTGACGCCACCGGCATTGGCGAGGATATCAGGCACAACCAACACACCCCTATCATAGAGTAATGCATCGGCCTCGGGTGTCGTCGGACCATTTGCCGCTTCAATCAGCAGCTTGGTACGAATCCGTCCGGCATTCAGCCCGGTTATTTGGTTTTCCAACGCAGCCGGCACCAAAATGTCGCACTCGATCTCCAGCAACTCGCTGTTGGTCAAGCGCTCGGTGCCGGTCTGATGATAGCCTTCGAGCGTCTTGGTGGGGCTTTGCTTGATGTAGTCGAGCATGGCATGTACATCAAGGCCACGCCGGTTATAGTAGCCGCCTGAGACATCACTGAGACCCACGATGCGCGCGCCCATCTCGCCAATCTGGGCGGCCGAAATACTGCCCACGTTGCCGAAACCTTGGACCACGACCTTGGCTTGCTCGAGGCGGAGACCAATATGCTTAGCCGCTTCGCGCGTAATGACCGACACACCATGACCGGTGGCATCAACGCGACCAAGCGAGCCTCCCACCTCGATGGGCTTGCCCGTCACAATCGCCGGGACGGTATAACCACGATGCATCGAGATAGTGTCCATAAACCAACTCATGACCTGGGCATTGGTGCCGACATCGGGTGCCGGAATATCACGCTCGGGGCCAACGATGACCGAAATCTCCGCAGCATAGCGACGCGTTAAGCGTTCGAGCTCGGTCATGGAGAGCAGTTTGGGGTCGACAATGACGCCACCCTTGGCACCACCGTAGGGAATATTGACCAGCGCGCACTTCCAGGTCATCCACATCGCCAGTGCACGCACTTCATCAAGATTGACTGAGGGATGGTAGCGAATGCCACCTTTGGCCGGGCCGCGTGTGATATTATGCTGTACGCGATAGCCGCTATAGACTTTGATCGAGCCATCGTCATGTTTGACCGGGAAGTTAACCGATAGTTCACGCTGGGGAACGCGCAGTACCGCACGTAGATTCTGATCAAGATTGAGCTTTTCGGCTGCTAGGTCGAACTGTGCCTGAGCGATTCCGAACGGATTGTGGTATTCCGACGCCATTGTCGTGCCTCCTCATTAATACTGTATTACGCAAAATTCTCGAAAAAAGACCTACCATGCTAGCTGATCCTAAGCACATGACGAGCCACTGCCAGCGATGTGGCTTGCAACTCCGCACGGCTACCTAGGCGCGCGGCTGCACCGGTGTGGCGCATGGCCACACAGACCGGCCCGTCAAACGGGGTGCGTAAGAGGCTGCGCAGTTGCGTGGTATAGGGCACATTGCCTACGACGAGTGGCAAATGATCGGTGCCATCGTCGGCTACATCATGTAAGCGAACGTAGCTAACACTCTTGAGGAATTCCCGGTCAGGGACGGTCGTCCACCCGTGCTCTCCACTCCAGGGACCGCCGAGCCAATCATGGGCTAGGTCCCAGGCGATCCGCAAGCGGGGATCACCGACCGCGTTGACAAGCGCCAGTGTTGCCGCTCGGGTTCCGGCTGCACTAAAGCTGGCACCACGTAAACTTGAGGCCCAACCATTGATCGCGAGGCTCGGATCAAGAGGCCCACCTTTGCCGAGGCGGGGGAGTGCCGGTTGTGGTACTGTGGCGCCAAGACCACTCCCTACACCCTGCGGTCGTCCATCTATACCACTCCGCTTAGTAGCCTGTTGCCGCCAGCGCCGCCATCTGGCTGCCAGCCTCGTACTCGCACCCCAATCCCAGCCAAGTTCAAGCGCCAACTGGGCTCCTTCTGGAAGTGTATGGAGCAACCTTGCGAGCCAGCGGTGCACATCATCACTGTTGCCCGTACCTCCGGTGGTAGGAGGCGCGTGTACAACGAGAAACGGAGGTGCTCCCTGGGATGCCGCGAGTTCACGGAGCAGTTCGCGCACCAATGGCCAGCCGGGACTAGCTGGCGGGAGGGGTGCATGCAGATGGAGGATAAAGTCGGGTCGGGTGAGCTTGACGATCGTATGCCAAAGCTCGCTATCCGCAGCTCCGAGCGCTGGCGGTAGATTCAACTCCAGGGCGGTGACACCAGTAGCCTGCAGATCAGCAAGCGCCGTAGCGGTTGTGCGCCCACCTGTCCATTCAGGATGAAACGGCAGCGCCAGATGCATGGGGTGGCCGGGCAAGCAGACAAAAAGCCGCGAGCATGCGCGGCGTTGGTTCGATAGTAAGGCAGATACGGACATCATCGTCCAAACGCTCAATTGTCAAGTACCACGTTGTTCTACGACGCATGGCTATTGTAGCATTCACGCTGGTCAAAGGTCAAGATGGCTTTTGGCCCCGTGGCGCAAACCAGCCACGTCGTTCGGTTTTCGGCTGTATCGTCTGCGGCTGCCGGGCACGATCTTCCTGCCAGACATGTAAGATCCGTTGCACCGCAGTCACGTTGGTAAAGAGCGCTAGGATGGCCAGCGCAAATGGCAACCAGCCTACCAGCAACCCGAAGGCCAACAAAATGACCCGCTCAGGCCGCCCCAACAGCCCGACCTTACAGGTAAAGCCGAGCGCTTCGGCGCGGGCCCGCGTATAGCTGACCATGAGCGAGCCAACAATCGTGATATAGATGAGGCTGATCAACCACTGGCTGCCGGTCTGACCCTGATAATGTAACAAGAGCCCCAGAAAGATCAAGGCTTCAGCATAACGATCAACGGTCGAATCGAGAAAAGCACCAAAAGCACTTTTTTGGTCGGTCGCACGGGCCAGCGCACCGTCAAGCATGTCGAAGGCGCTAGTAATCAGTACCAGCAGGCCACCCCAGCGGAGATGTCCTTTTGCCAGCGTCAGCGTTACTGACAGGGTGAGCAAGAGTCCCAGTGTGGTCAACAGGTTGGGCGAAATGTTAGAGCGACCGAGCACCCGTCCCACCACCCGTTGTGTGAACGCCCGCACCTGTTCCTCGAATGGTTTTGTCAGCATTGGTGCTGCTCCTTGTGGGCTAGATCCGGTCGACTGCTCCGCTGGACGTTCGCTGCTTTCACCACTCAACGGCAGCGCTGTGCCCGCACTACCCATAAGCAAGGGCACAAGCAGGCGTTGTTCATACCGAACCGGCACACGTACCTGCGCGTATTGATGATGCCAGATGGCCTGCTCATACGTTTGCATGATGCGCGCGGTGACATCCGACCAGGCATAGCGCAAGGCTGTTGTCCGACCAGCTTGTGCAAAGGCTGTCCCGGTCGCGGGATTGGCTAAGAGATGCAGCACGGCCGCTCCGAGTGCAGCCGGATTGGTCGGCGGCACCAGCAGCCCTTCATGGCGATGCTGCACCACCGCCTGGTAGCCGGCAATCTCGGAGGCGATGATCGGCACACCGCTACTCATGGCCTCGACCAGAATAATGCCGAAGCTTTCTTGACCCGTGGAGGGCGCGCAGAACAAGCTTGCGGTGCGGTACCAGCGCGGTAAATCGGCTGCGAGAACCGGTCCAATCACAACAATGTTATGGGGGCCACGCGCAGCGATGCGCGCCTCAAGCTGGGCTATGTCGCCACGACCGACAACCAGCAAACGTGCATCCGGTCGGGCTGCCTCGATCTGCTCCCAGGCTTGGAGTAAGATATCTAGCCCTTTACGTGGCTCATCGAAGCGTCCGACGAAGAGGACGTTCGGCCGCCCGTCGCTCCACTGCGGCCAGGCCGGCAGGTCGGGCCGAAAGCGGTTGGTGTCGACGCCATTCGGAATAATGGTGTAGTCGCCAGGAACATAATGCTGGACGAATTCGGCTGCTGCAGGTGATACGGCGATGCGCGCATCTAGTCGCTGTGCGAGCCAACGTAACAGCCTGCGCGATGACGCATAGCCTAGGCTTTTCTGGCCCGAGGCATGGAAGGTTCCCACATTTACCGAGGCCGAGGCGTTAAGCACCGACAGCGGCAGCATCGGGCATAGTGGCTCATGCAGGTGGATGACATCGAACGACTGGCGCTGGAGCAGTTGGCTAACTGCTTCAAGAACGCGTGGCGAGAGTGTAGGCCGGGCAGTCGAGCCATTAATCCGGATCGGGATGACTGTGCCGAGTGATACCAGATTAGACTCAGGTAGATACTCGGCACTGTGCGGTGCAATAATGGTTGTGGCAGTGCCCTGCAGTTGGAGATGGGCCGAGAGTTGACGAATGTGTTCAGTCACGCCGCCGTTGGCCGCAAAATCATACGGCGACACCAAGGCAACCTGTTTGACCACATTCCGGCTCATGTTACCCGCCTTTGCACGTGGGTCTTTGACAACGCGAGCAGTTATGCTCACGGAGCTCGTATTGAGATGATATGCTTCAACTCATGCAGCAGGACGCATTTGCAAGATGCTGACCACGGGTCAGGGCTGGTGGGTTGCTGCTTGAGCAACACCATAGCAGAAAATTAGTGCAAAAGCAACAAGGTAGGCAGGCCGATAACCATTGCCATCAGCAGCAGTGCGCACAGCAAAAATTTAATCTGCTCGCTCTGCCGACGCTCGGCAATGAGTTCACGGCAATCGGGGCAATAATCGACTTGCCCCACCTCTTTGAGCAAGATATCGCTTAACAGATTCGGCGTTTTTACGGCAGTATTAAAGATGGTGGTCGCAAGCTGGCGGGCGGTAATCAACGGATGCCAGCGGTTGGCATGCTCCTGGCAAAGCCCTTGACGACAAAGCGAGCAATTCGTCGTAGCGGCTGTCCCACAGGTGGCACAGGTTGTAGCCATTTATTTCTCCATAACATAGCTTTTATCCTAACGAGGCTAACGCGTGGCAACAATAGCCGGATCGTCGCATTTTGGGTAGGAGTCTATGCCTATGGTCGGCGGGACAAACAAAAACGCAGTTCCACATCCATGGAACTGCGTTTCGCTAGTAAATGGTCGGGGCGAGAGGATTCGAACCTCCGGCCTCAGCGTCCCGAACGCTGCGCTCTACCAGGCTGAGCCACGCCCCGACAAGCAATGAGCAATGAGTGCTGAGGACTGAGCGCTAAGATTATGAATGATATCGCTCTACTCATTCCTCATTGCTCATCCCTCAGTCCTCCATTGTGGTGCCGAAGGTGGGAGTCGAACCCACACGACCTTGCAGTCAAAAGTTTTTGAGACTTCCGCGTCTGCCATTCCGCCACTTCGGCTATTTTTTGGTCGGGGTGCCGCGACTTGAACGCGGGACCTCTGCACCCCCAGCGCAGCGCTCTACCAGACTGAGCCACACCCCGATACTATGATCTCAGTTGTTAATGTGATTGGCAGGGGTGCAGGGACTCGAACCCTGAAAATCGGTTTTGGAGACCGACAGTTTGCCAATTAGCCTACACCCCTACGGGTTGTGGCACCGCCGACGTGGCCACACGCCTCAGCCGTCGCAGACTATACCATGAGGAGGGCTAAAACGCAAACAGCCTTGTAGCATAGCCAAGGCTGTTGCAAAGTCCACTTTTGCCGTCGATTCTCGCAATTCTCAGTCAGGACGTGAACTGAAGAGGACGGCAGGTGGTTATGGACAAGGGCACAGTCTTTAGCCGATTCGCGACTTTGCAACAGCCGTGGATCGAGCGAGCAACCACCTTGACAATCCCCGATATTCACGTATACTTCAGGCTAGAAAAGTACTTTGGTATCATGTCCCCCGACTACCATGGGGGTCTGTTTTTATTCACCAAAGTCCCCTTGCGTTCCTTTGTGAAATCCCCCCACGAGCTGCCAGGCCGAGAGTGATAGCGTGTCCTGTGCGATGATGTGTTTACGTTTGGTGAACACGGCGGTGCGGGGGGAATATCGGTAGAACATCGTGGATGCCGTTGCGGGATACATAATCCTGCTTCACACTGGACGTTAACATGCTCAAGGTCATGCTGCCTCAGCTACCGGAATCGCTTCGATCGCCGCTTATCCCCTCGGTTCCGCAGAAATGGGAGCCGGCCGAGCCAGTCGAACAGCTGGTCCTGCCTGAGCTGTACTGCCCATTTATATCCGTATTGAACCAGCATGCGGAAGTTGTCGATACGCGCACGATTGCGTGGGTCCGTCACCATCATCTGCTGGTCCGGGAGGCCGACTACCAGCATTTTTCCGTCGTCCGGCTGGGCTGGTTAGCTGCCCGTACGAACCCAACCGCATCCCTCAACAGCTTGCAGATGGTTACGGATTGGTGTTCGTGGTTTTTTATCCGGGATGATTACTGCGACGAGTGGGGCATTGGCACACGGCCAGAGGCCTTGAGGCGTCTGCATGCACGCTTCCTCGCCATCCTGGGTGGCACTCCACTCGACCCAGAGGATTCAGCCCTTGCTGGAGCGCTGCATGAGCTCTGGCAGCGCACGCTGCCTGAGACAACGGAGTCGTGGCGGCGGCGCTTTGTCGCCAACCTCCAAACGTTTTTTGCAGCAGGTGTGTGGGAAGCAACGAATCGGGCAGAGGAGATCATCCCGGATGTGACGACGTATCTTAAGATGCGGCCATTTACCGGCGGGCTCTATGCCTATATTGATCTTTTCGAACTCAGTGAAGAGATTTGCCTGCCGAACGATGTGCTTCAAGATTTCACGGTACAACAACTGACGACCAAGGCCAACAATGCCGTGTGCTGGGCGAACGATATTATGTCACTGGCGAAAGAAATTAAGCAGGGTGATATCCATAATGTTATTCTTTCGATGCGGCAGAAGCAGACATTGACGCTCCAACAGGCGGTCGATCGGGCGGCCGCGCTCCATGATGCCGAAGTGCGAGCCTTCATTGAGCTTGAGCTACGCCTGCCATCCTTCGGCTTTGAGGTAGATGAACAGCTACACCGCTACACCTCTACCCTTCGCGGCTTTATGCGAGGTAGCTTGGACTGGTTGTACACATCCGCGCGCTACCTAGTTGGGCAGGCGGAGGAGGATACGGTACAATAGGTGGAGAAATGAGGACGTACCCGGATAGCACAGGTTCGTGAAGGCCGGGACCATCTATGGATGACGAGACCGACCACCCTCTCGCTGAGTGAGAAGGCCCAGCTGGCGCGCTTGGAGCAATTCTTGCGGTGGGCTGTGCCGTTCGACTTCATCTTTGCGTGCCTCCAGGTCGTCGCTTTTGTGGGGTTGGGTGATCGCGCAACGGGCAGTACAGCAGCGACCATGTTCGGGTACGGTGGCATTCTGCTCGTCGCCCGAGCGCAGACCCGCAACGGCCGGTTACACCGGGCAGTTGCCACCACCAGTTGTGGTCTCTTCGCTGCCGACATCATTATCGCGGTGCTCCAGCCGATCTTATTTCCCACGCTGATCATTGTCCCCCTCCTAGCGGTAGCAGTGGCACTTCCATATATTGGGGGTCGCGCGTTACGGTTGTTGATCAGCGTAGCTGAGTTGGTAACGGGTATCGTCGTTATTTGCGGCATGTTCGTTCCCTGGCGTTCTCACCTACCGCCCTGGTTTGTTAGTGCCTTTCTCGTTGCTTCACTTCTGGCTGTGGTGGCGCTCGTGTTGCTCCTGCTCTGGCAATTTAGTAGCCGGCTCGCCGATACTCTGGCCCGCACCCAAGCCGCAGAGGAGCGGTATAGCCTTGCGGCGCGCGGGGCGAACGATGGCTTATGGGATTGGAATCTGATCACGAACGAGGTGTATTACTCGACGCGTTGGAAAGAGATGATGGGCTGCGGAGAAGCTGATATTGGCACAAGCCCCGAGGAATGGTTTGGCCGCGTTCACCCCGAGGAGCGCACTCGCGTCAAGGCCGAGATCGGTGTCCATTGCGATGGGCTGACCCCCCACTTTGAAAGCGAACACCGGATGCTCGACGCGAGCGGGCGTTACCGGTGGGTTCTTTCGCGTGGCTTGGCCGTCTTCGACGTAGGGGGCAAGGCGACGCGGGTGGCGGGCTCGCAGACCGACGTGACGGTCCGTAAACAAGTCGAGGAGCAACTGCTGCATGATGCACTCCATGACGCGTTGACTGGCTTACCGAACAGAGTCTTGTTTATGAAGCGCCTCGGCCGAGCGGTCAAGCGGGCACGTCGCCATCCCGAGTATCGCTTTGCCGTGCTGTTTTTGGATCTTGATCGTTTCAAGGTCGTGAACGACAGCCTGGGCCATACGGCAGGTGACGCATTGCTAGTCGATCTAGGACGGCGACTGCTGGCCGGCGTCCGTCCCGACGACACCGTAGCGCGGCTTAGTGGCGATGAGTTCGGCATTTTGCTTGAGGGGATCAGCGATCTGCACTTTGCGATGATGGCGGCGGACCGACTTCAGGCACGCATGGCGGAGCCCTTTGTGCTGCAAGGGAATAAACTGTTTTCAGCGATCAGCATGGGCATCGCCTATAGCGCTGCCGAGTACGAACAGCCTGAGGAGGTGCTGCGCGATGCCGATATCGCGCTGTACCGAGCGAAAGCCATGGGCCGAGCGCGCTATGTTGTGTTTACACACTCAATGCATGTACGCGCCGTCGAGTTGCTGCAGCTCGAAATCGATTTGCGCCGGGCGATCGAGCGTGAGGAGTTTGTGGTCTATTACCAACCCATCGTCTCGTTGAAGACGGATCAGATTACCGGCTTTGAGGCATTGGTGCGTTGGCAGCATCCCGAGCGCGGCCTCCTGGAACCCGGCGAGTTTATCACGGTGGCCGAAGAGACGGGGCTGATTGCACCACTGGGCTGGCTCGTGCTGCGTGAGGCATGCCATCAAATGCGCGTCTGGCACGTTGGCTTTCCGGAGTATCCGCCCCTCACGATGAATGTCAACTTTTCGGGCACGCAGTTTGCGCACCCCGACTTGAGGAGGCATTTTGAAGCGATCTTTCACGACATTGTGATGGATGCCGGTCGTCTACGCCTGGAAATTACTGAAACCGTCATGATGGAGCATGCGGGCTCGCATGCGGACGTACTCGCGTATCTCCGCTCGTTGGACATTCAGTTGCACGTCGATGATTTTGGCACAGGCTATTCGTCATTAGGTGCGCTCGATCAGTTTCCGATCAGCGCCTTGAAGATTGATCGCTTGTTTGTGATGCGCCTGGGTGCTAATGGCGAGCATGGCGAATTGCTCGAAACGATCATCACACTGGCGCATAATCTGCGGATCGAGGTTATTGCTGAAGGTGTCGAAACGGTGGCGCAGCGAGAGTATTTACGAATGCTCGGCTGTGACTACGGCCAAGGCTATCTTTTCTCGCCAGCCGTCGACGCCCGCGGTGCAAGCGCCCTGCTTGCCCGTGCAGTGGACCGTGAGATGCAGGCTAGCCCGCTCCCACAGGGGAGGTAGAGGGCCGGACACGTATTGCTTGCAACTTCATAATCAGCTCCCTTCTCGCTCCTGAGCACGACGGACGAGGGCAGGCATGAGGCGCCGGGGCAGGAAGCGCGGGGCCAATGCCTGGAGCCGGTTCATGGTGCCGGGAATTACGACGGGGGTACCTTGCATCATCGCCGCATAGCCGATGCGGACGACGGTAGCCGAGGACATGATCTGCTTGCCACGCACCAGCTTAGAGTCTTCCAATCGAGACCAATACCACCGGTCGCGCCCGTAACGAGTGCCGTGCGCGCTGCTACCTGTCCCACGTTTGCTTGCATATATTACCTCTTGAGTATCGCGTGTTTCACTCCTCATTTATCCGCTATCTGTCAAGCTCGGCTGAACCATGGTTGGGAAAGAGTCGAGTGATAGATCACAATGCGTGGGAAGACATCTAGGCAGACAGGACCTTCTATCATATGGCCGTCACGGATTGCTGGTGAGTGATCAAACAATCATATGCTATACTGGTCTGGCATGCGGGTTGCTATTCCATGCACAGCAAATACACAGCATTTTATTAGGAGGTTGGGACAGCTTATGCCGCAGTTCGCCTTGATCGTATGGCCAGTACTCATGCTGGTGACCGCTCTGATTCCCGTCGCGCTCGGCTTGCGCGAATATCGCCGGACCCGTTAACTGCCCGAGGTACCCCCGGACCCCGTTTGTCAAGGCGAAATATAGAATCATCTGTTATAAAGCTGGGTAAACGACCCAGCTTTTATGCTTTCCAGATGTAGGACTATGCCCTTAGCAAGCTCCGCCGCCTCCCGTTGGCGGCTGCTATGTATGTCCCCAGCTGCCGGTGCGTGGAACATGGCGGTCGATCAGGCCATGCTGGAGCTCTATCCGCAGCAGCAGCTGTCAACGCTCCGGCTGTATAGCTGGGCACCGGCGTGCGTCTCGCTGGGCATTGCACAACGCTGGAGCGACGTGCAGGCTGAGCGCTGCGCCGAACGCGGCATCGAGGTGGTGCGACGACCCACGGGTGGCCGCGCGATTTTGCACGACTACGAAGTAACCTATAGCCTCGTGACGCGTCAGGCTGATCCATTAATCGCGGCACCAACGATCGTGGCCGCATATGCCCAGATCAGTGCTGCGCTGGTCACCGGATTGCAGCGACTGGGTATCGGGGCTGAGCTGGCAGCGCGACCCGTAGCATATACCACAAAGTCAGCAGCCTGTTTCGACCTAGCGGCAGATTACGAGATTACCGTGGGCGGGCGCAAGCTGGTCGGGAGTGCGCAGGCCCGTAAGCAGGGTGTCGTCTTGCAGCAGGGAACGTTGCTGCTGCACGCGGACGTGGAGGCACTGGCGGCAGTGCTCCATGTGCCGGAGCATGTTACTGCAGAGTATCTTGGGCAACGGCTGGTGGCGCTGGACGAGGTGCTGGGCAGAGAGCCAGCGGTCGAGGAGGTCGAGACAGCGCTCGTGGCAGGGTTTGCTGAAGCGTGGGGCAT
>JACDGP010000024.1 GCA_013821605.1 Herpetosiphonaceae bacterium | reverse complement strand
CACGCCAATGATCGAGGTGGTGGAAGGTGCAGCGGTGTGGCGCAACTCAGTACCCAGGAGGCCAAGCAGCACCTTGAATTCGTCGGGCTTGTCAGGATGCCACTCAAAACGTGCCCGTTCAAACCACTGCGTCATCACTGTTTCGCCGGCCTCGTTGAGTTCTGGACGTGGTGTTGTTAGCGGCAAACCAAAGAGTTGCAACGAGCGGTTATATGCGTCAAGGCCCGAGACATGCAGACCATGAGCTTGCCAATAACTAAGGAACCCCATACCGGCACCTTGATCACAAACGTTATGTTTTGTAATGTCGAACCATAAGCAACCAGGCTGTGGACCGCTTTCTTGCCCCTCTGCGGCCGCATTGGGGCCCAGTTGCTGTAACCGCTCGTCGCCCATCCGACCGAGCAAGATGCTATATGGTCCGGTATTTTCAGGATGGATTTCGAGGCGGTTGCGCTCGGTCCACTGAGTTAGCAGTGGGCGATGCAGATCCTGGTTCTGTTCTAGGTTCGTTCCAGTCAGCGGATAGCCAAACACTGGCAAGCCGCCATTTGCTTCCCAGTACCCTTTAAATGGCGTATCTAAGCAAGCCGTAATGCCGGGGATGTCGGCAAAGCAGTGCACTGCCATATCCGCACTGCGCTCCTGTATCCGCATGCCGAAGGTCGTAAGCAACGTCCATATGAGTAGTAAACGAGACATATTTCTCCTAACGGTTGTTGGTTGGACAATGATATGCGTCGATCAGACCGGGGTACGTAGTATCACTGAAACTCATCACCGGCGTGCATGATGTAGCAACAGGATCATGCAACAGGCGTTCAAAGTCGCCGCGCCGCACGACAAGGTACTGAGGCAGGAAGTGGCGGGTTGCCCAGATTGCAGCATCCTCATAACTGGTCGTAGGGCCAAGTTGTAAGGCCGTCTCAGGTTGGATCAAGCCCGCAAAATCGATCATCGTACGCTCGCTGTAGAAGCCAATCATGCCCACTTCAAGCGTGCCCACCATGGCATCGGGGGCAGTATGCAAGCGCAGCCACTCACCGACGCGACGGTAAATGACTAGTCTTTTGTCAGGATGTTGGACAGCCCGTGGCAAATCTAAACTTGCGGGGAGGAGTAGCAGCAACAGCAACGCCACCGCACTAACGACCATGATCCGCTGCCACTTCAGTTGATCGAGGAGCCGACAGACGGCTTCTACCCCTAGCGCGACGAGGGCGATCACACCAACGGTGAGCGGTGCATAGTACCAAAAATAGTTAGTGACACCAAGGACATTATACGCAACCAGATAGAGCACATTCCAAAACAGCAAGAGTAACCAGAAGCGTTGGCGGAGGACCGCATAGACAAGACCCACAGCTCCCAGCAATCCATAGGGACGATACAATGTTCGGGCTCCATACCTCTTGATGTAGGCAACCGCGCCGGCCAAAAAATGGATACTATGTGGCAGTTGGCCCTGATGTTGTTTCGCCACGAGGGTTACGGGTAATGGTACACCGAAATACCACCAGGCCCATATAAACCAGGGTACTGTAAGCAGTACACCAAGCAGCAAAGCTCGCCAAGGCAAGGTGTCGCGCCGGAACATGACCCAATGAACCAATAGCACAATGACGATCAGCACGCCATCGGCGCGTGTCAGGACCGCCAAACTTAACAAGAGCGTGGCGCGGGTATAACGCAGCTGCAGATACCAAACGCAACCCCAAAGGATCAGCGCGCAATATAAGGCACTTTCTCCACCGAGCGTTGAGATAAGGAGGGGAGATATGGGATATACCAGGAGTCCGGTCAAGCCAGCCCAGCGAGCACCTGTCGTTTGGCCCAAGACCCAAAATGCTAATCCGCTTAGGGTGAGGCTGAGGCAGCCTAGCGCATTGCTAGCGAGCGGGAGATCGAGGCCTAACCACGCCATCGGTACGAGAATGAGCGTATATAGCGGCGTGGTCGTACTGAGTATCCGCACGCCGAGGTTGTATACAAAGCCATCGCCATGAGCTAGGTTAGCGGCGTAACGGTAGGTAATATACGGATCGTCGAAGCCGTGTGCATGAAACAACTGAAAAAGAATCAGTGCCAGGAGCAAAGACCATCCAAGAACGAAACCTGTTACCGTTAACTCTACCCGAGGCCGCAAACCAGCAACAACCAATATCTGTATCCAGTGCTTCAGGATATGCCAGACTTCGCCAGCGATTGTACCATTGAGCCGTTAAGGTGCACTCATAGCGATTATGATGGGCGTGAAGCTGACCGTGATGGTTGTTCCAGCCGGTGTCACAGCATTACCAGCGAGATCATAAACAGCTTGAGTACCTGTCGGTAATGTTAGCTGGGCAGTCGAGCTATCATTCGTCCAGTAGACCTGATAGGTAACTCCGCTTTTATGAAAAGCGTAGCCCTCAACATTCCCCGTCGATAATGGGCCGGCATACGTCGCATTTTGTAACTGTGTGCTTAAGAATTTGAAGGTCGTATAGGCCGGTCGCGGCTGTTGATTCGCGTCAAGCAAACCGGCATTATGCCACCCTGGACCGTTCAACGTAAACCATACGGCACCGACCAAGCCGTTCGCCCAGGACCGTGTGTACAAGCGCACAACATAATTCGCTTCGTCTGCGTAATACGTCGTGTTCCCGGCACCAGCAGCATCACCATAGTACAATAACCCACCCTCATCCATAATGATGGGCTTATTCGTCACACCATATTGCTGTAGAACACCACGTACCAAGCTAAGTTTGCCAACCAGACTACCACCACGCTGATTCCAGTTCGGTGCCGTTAGATCCCAATCCGCTTGTTGAGGAGCCCACGCGTTATAGGCATGATAAGCGAGTAGGTCAAACGCATTGCCCGCACCATCACGCAATATTCCTTCCAGGAACTTGCCCGACGTGCAATCGTTGCCTGCTGGCGGATTAGAAGGATCGCAGCCCAGGAGCAAACCACCGAGTACTACTTGAGCTGCTGGATTAGCCGCTTTGATAGCAGGATAGAGGACCTTGAGTATATCGCCAAACTTCCCACCACCATAGTAGGCATCCGTTGAATCACCCCAGCAGCCCCATACTTGATTATTCACGACAATCGGAGCATCGGGCTCATTCCAAATTTCGTAATAGCGTATATTGAAGGGCGGAGCGCTATAGCGCGCAACGAGGTCGTGCATAAAGCTGGCAAATGCTGCCTGTGCGGAGGGGTTGATGGGTCCACAGCCCGAACCGGGAACTTGTTGTGCCCATGGTGGAGTACCGGTGATCGTAAGAATGGGCTGTGTGCCATGGTTAACGAGAGCGACGAGTTCGGCCTCAGCACCACTCACAGCCGCCCAGTTACGACTGCCGCGCACATTTTCTACCGCCGACCACGTGATGTTATTGTAGCGTACCCAGGAAACATTGGCATCGGCAGCTCGTTGAACGGTATTTGCCACCTGACCGCCATTAATTTCGACGCCGAAGACTGAGGAGCGCTGCTGAACGCTTGTCATAAACGGCAAATAGACGGCATAAGAATCGAGCGGCACCACTCCCCGCGCGGCACGTTCAGTTCCAGCAGCCTGTCCGGCTTTTGAACCAAGGGGGCTTACACCGACGATTAATAGCAACATCAGGCTTACAAGCTTAAGAAGTGAACGCAACATCAGCACATCCTTTATATGGTGGAGGCAACATGTCATCATGATTGGGGGGTTGAGTGCAAAGTAGACAGAACAGTCTTCAGGTGTACTTCATTTACTAATATTCGAACATCATTTCTAAGTATTAGTATGAACGGTTGGCTATCCGTAGGACAGTATACCGGATTTTACCCAGTTTAAGACGTATACGTAAGTACCCTTAGGTGATAGGTAACGAATGGTAGAAGGACCAGATGGTTGCGACAGCGGCCGCGTCTAAGACTACTACTGCAAGCAGCAGAAGGTAGAGGGCAAGACTACGTAGCCGTCGTGGCCACAAGGCTTGCCAGCCTCCCACGACGACCAGCACCGTAGGTAGGAGCGCCGGAAATGTATATCGCGCCGACGGCACCAACACTCTGGACCACCGGTAAGGCAGCGGCCATAAGAGTGCTAGCAGCCAAACCAACACTCCCGCGACAGCGAGGACGAGCAAAGCAGAACCACGCGACGGTAAGGGAGCCGTTCGATTCCTGATAACCCATTTTAAGCAGCCACACACTGCAAGGATACTTATGATACGAGCCGCAATCTCCCAGATCGGGCTTTGCAGTCGCACATGACCCCACGCGAAGTTACTGAAAAACTCGCTATAGAGGGCCGGGCCGACCGTTCCGACGAGATAAGGCCACGTATAACTGATGTCAAAAAGCGCATCAAGAATCTGGGCAGGTGATTGGTGCAATGCCCTCGAAAACAAGCGATCAAACTCAGGGCGCAAGCGGGGCCAGCCTCTTTGGGTCCCCGCGTTACGCACTACGTTGACAAATGATTGTTGTCCCCAGCTTCCTCGAGTCGCGTCGGCATCACTAAACAGCGGTGCGTCACTAGAAGGAGCGACCCCTTCTATCAAAATCGGGTTCCTTAAAAAGAGTTGGATAGGCTTCTTTCCGCCGGGTAGATTACCAGAAAAGGCGACGTAGACCTTACCTGCAGAAGGAGTGAGTTTTGTGGTCCATGCAGTGAAGGTTGGCGTCGTTGTGATCATTATTGGGTGCGTCAAAAGAGTAAGGTCGGTCGTGCCAATGTTGCTGATAACTAATCCTGGAGCTTGTGCTATCGTTGGTTCAGTCGCCCAGATCCATCCACCAATCGTCACTGTCCGCCCAGCAATGTGAGATACATTTGCACTCAGAATTGGGTTGAGCAAATAACGTGAGGGAGTGTCTGGTAAAGCTTCAATCGTCACAACGTGCTTTTCGTTCACGACCGTACGTGTCCCGAAAGATTGATTCGCTCCTCCCGACCAACGATACCAATCTGCTGCATCGCCACCCTGGAATACAACGAAGAATGCAACGAGGAGCAGCACGAACAGGCTGGCTACGCTCCTCCATTGCGACCAACGGAGATGGTGGGCGATGCTCAAGAGGCAGATGAGAGGCAGAAGCAAGATGGCACTCGCCGCCGTATCCTTAACAAATACGGCGGCGAGTGCACTTCCCACAATCCAGCCTGTCCGACGCCACGTGAAACCCAAATACAATAATCGTATTACTCCCCACAGGAATAGGGAAAAAATGAATACTGCACCAACGTCGTTATTCACTGCCGTCATTATGTCGGCAATCGGCGGGATACAAGACGCGATGATGGGGATAGCCCAACGCAAGGGATGCTCGGCTCCAGCAAGATCGCGAACAGCGCCAGCGATGATGCCACTAGTAAGGACAAATATAAGCAATGATACGCACCGCGCGATATACAATTGGGATGTGACATCGAGATGCCGTGCAAAGCGCAGAGGTAGGCTAACCAGTAAGTAGTAGATTGGAGGATGCGTCAGCTCAGACAGACCGATGGTGGGGCCAAGCGAGGTACCGAAAATATCCGGTTTGGGCAGATTCCAGAAGAAGTGGTGCTCAAGCATTGATGCAGCAACTTCCCGCCGCATCATCGGGTCAAAGTCATCCCTAGTAGGCAAATGGGCACGATTTGCGATCAGCCACGCGTACTCGAAATGGGTTGGCTCATCATAGTGCTGCCACGGGGGCAGCAGCACAAGGTAGACGATACCTTGAAACAAAGTGACGAGTAGTACAACCATCAGCCAGGCATGTGTGGGACAGTGCCGAGCCGCCGTTACGCCGGTTGAGGCTTCAAAGGATGTTACAACTCTTGCTTGTGTGTCCGATACAGCGGGTAAGGTGTCAGTAAAACCCATCGGTCGTGTGCCACCGCTACTTATTGGGCACCACGCGCTGTGATGGCATTGGTACAGGTTCAGCTAAAAGTCCTGCCAATATCGTGCGTAGTAAAATAAATAATGTTGCAAGCAGCAGTCCTATGACAAAAGCTAAACCTGCATTGCGTAGTGCCCCATTGCGTACTGTTGTTACGGCACTAATGCCTGCTACACGAATGATTGCATCATCATTTGCATTTGCCACCTGCAATTCAGTTAAGCGGGTCGACAAAGAGGTGTAATTGGCTTTAGCCAGATCGCGCTCCTGCGTTAGCACATACAGTTGCTGGTCCTTTTGGCCTAGCTCGCTAGCATACTTAGCGTAGTTAGCTTCCAACTCATCCATTCTCGGATCATTCATCAGGAGACCTGCTTGTGACGCGAGCTGAGCATTTAGTAAATTTACTGCCTCACTTTGTGCAGCGACATCCTTATGAGCCTCCTGAGCCTGTTTTATCACGTCAGGCGATGGCAAGGCATAGGCTGTACCATTCTGGAAAGCGGCAGTTAATGCCGTAATCTGTTCACGAGTGCTTGTAAGATGAGCATCGGTCGTCTCTACAAGGACATCTAAATCACTGAGAGTGGGCACATCTGTGGTTGTAGATTGAAGCTGTAGCTTATCCGCCAATTCCGTTGAGCCAGCAAAAAGTTGAGCTTTGAGCAAATTATAGGCTAGAGCAGTGCCCGAAGTAGAGCCTTTTTGGACTTGATCGCGTAATGCAAGCACATCGTCACGAAGCTGGGTCAACCGGTTAGTATTGCTGTACAAGTTGGTCATTTGAGCGATTTGGGCCCGACGTGCTACTCCTACCGGTATGCTTATACCACTAAGAACATTAGTGGTATAAGCGCTCAATAGCTCAGTCTGGGTTTTAGTCTGAGCAGTTAGCGTATTAGTGATGACTTGTAGGCGGCTGAGTTGTAGTGTATTAAGAGAGGATTGAAGATCGTTGACTTGCCTGCGCAGCCGATTGACCTCTTCATTCAATGGCGAATTACTTAGTTGTTGTTGCTTTGCCGCGTAGTCGAGGCGTGCTTGCCCAAGTTCTGTCATTAACTCCCCGCCCGTCGCATGTTGGGCGAGAGTCCTATTCGCTAGTTTAGCGAACGCAACGCTCCAAGCGTTAGCGACCAGTTTCGAGTCCTCTTCGTTTGTGGTTGTAACACGAGCCTGTAGCACGTTCGTGTTGCCAATAGCATCTAATTTGATCACCCCTTGAAGTGCACCAAGTTGCTGTAATCGGGGGGACAGCTTGTTACCTACTGCGGCAAGGACATCCTGCATTACGCCAGCATTCTCTGACAATGTCAATAAACCGGCTTGTAAACGTCCAGGATCAACGGCAGCAGGTTGATCCGTGACGTTGGACTTAAGGTCAACTTGCGTTTGTTGAGGTACATACACGAGCTGTGCCGTTGCTACATAGAGAGGAGCACGTAATGCAGTCAGGCTACCCGCAATAGCTGCCATAATGAGTGCAATAGCTGTGATAAAACGCCAACTTTGAACAAGCGCTCGTACCAGTGGTCGCAGATCGATCTCTACGTCTTCCATTGAAACCAAACCCTGTATGTTATATACATCTGAAGGCCTATGTCGGCAATCGATTGTAACAAGCTTCACGAGCTACGTCAAAAAGCTCCTGCGCCTTTTAAAACGACCCGTACTGTCATCCACAAAATTTTGAGATCGAGCCAGAACGAGTAATTTTGGATGTAATACAAATCATCCTCAGTATGCAGGTGCATGAGTTTATCAGCGCGCCCATTGACCTGCCACCAGCCGGTCATACCAGGAGGGATACGGAAACGCTGCCATTGCCATGGTTCATACTCTCGTGCAATGTATGGCATCTCTGGTCGGGGGCCAACCAAGCTCATCTCACCGCGTAGAACATTAAAGAGCTGTGGAAGCTCATCCAGACTAGTTCGACGAAGCCTGCGCCCGATGTTAGTCACCCGCGGGTCATCATTACGTTTATGTTGAAGCTTCCCATATTCGTCACGCTGCATGACTTCCTGCCAGCGCTGTTCAGCATCAGCGTACATGCTTCGGAACTTGATCATACGAAAGCGCTTACCATGCTCGCCAATACGTTCCTGGAAAAAGAAGACTGGGCCAGGGGACTCTAGCTTAATGGCCAAAGCGATGAGCAACATGAGCGGACTGACGAGCACAAGCAACAAGGCGCTTGCGAGCTTGTCGAAGAGCTGCTTCAGGAGTCGTTGAGGCTCGGTCAAGGCCGACTCGCGGAGGCTGATGACCGGAATGCCTCCTAATGTTTCGACTGGGGTACGCGCGAAGGTCAAGTCAAGGATGGTGGGCACCATATGGAGCATCACCGGTAGCTGGACAAGCTGCAAAGATAGATGCATCACTTGCTCATGCTGTTGTGTAACAAAGATGACCTCATCAATCGCATGCTCCGCGACGATCCGCGCTGTATCATTGATTGAGCCAAGAATTGGTAAGTTTTCGTTGTCGATTGGTTCGTCACTCGTGTAGCCAACAATACGCATCCCAACCCACGGTCTACGATCTAGTTCCCGGACGAGGAGTTGGGCTTGTACTCCCGATCCAACAATCAGCGTTCGTTGCTGCTTGGCGTACTGAACACGGAACCGGATGGCGAAGCGAACTAAAAGATGGAAGGTTAATAAGCATATTATATCAATCCCCGCAAAATACAGGAACTGCAAGCGTGAAACATTGCGGAATGATAGGTACAGCACACCCGCAAAAACCAAGACCGAGAGTGCAACCGCCGCAACCAGACGCCCAATTGCCTCAAGTAGTGTATTCATAAAGAGTGAGCGTTGGGGAACAAGCAACAAAAAGACAGTGGTCCAGACGCATGTAACCACTCCATAGAGCTGCCATGGAAGAAGAGCTTGCGTTCGGCTAATCTCGTTGCCATAGATGAGCCACAATCGAACACTCGCGGCACCACGCAAGGCCACGAGGGTAACGAGGATATCCCATAAGAGTACACTTCCTGCCAGTCGGCGGACAAGGCGTTCTAACATGAAAACTTCTCCTGAGATGGACACGACTTAGTGCAGGGAGCAAGTGAGGTTAGCGAACTTCCACCCAACATTCACCCATTACAACCAATTTATAAGCAGCTAAGCCACGGCACAGTATTATAGTCACGTGCATGCTTTTACGCTACTTCACCACTTCAAGGTACAAGGCCGTTGCAAAGTCGCGAATCGGCCAAAAATGGTGCTCTTGTCCGGAGCCATCGGCCATCCTCTTCAGTTTACGTCCTAGCTGAGCATTGCGAGAACCGATGGCAAAAGTGGACTTTGCAACAGCCTTGCCTTCAAGGTAGGGCGAGTGCAGGACGGATCATTATCGGGCATTACTGTCATTATCGAAGTGAGCGAGACCGATGGACTGCTTGAACACGCGCCATAAAAAGAGAGGGTTACCAATAATGTAGCGATACCATAAACGACGAGGTTCAATAATGAGACGAGCTAGCCATTCCAACCCATGATTGGTCATCCAGTGGGGGCCGCGTTGTAAACGACCAGATACATAATCGAATACAGCTCCAGCAGGGAGGGCCACATTAGCCTCGATCCGCTCCCAGTTTTCTAATAGCCAGCGCTCCTGAGTCGGCATACTCATCCCTACGATGAGGACATGTGGTTTGACAGCATTAATGGCTTGAATCACGGCCTCATTTTCTTGACTCGTAGCGTGCTTGTTGAAATACCCATGATGAATACCCACAATTTGCAAATTAGGATATTGTGCTTGAAGCCGTGTGACTGCTTTTTCAGCAACCCCCGGCCGAGAGCCGAGGAAAAAGACTGTCAAACCATGTTGCTCTGCAAACGACGCAAATTGCCATGTCCAATCAGCATACGTAATACGCTCCGGGATACGATAGCCAAGTAATTGAGCACCCCACTTTATGCCAAATCCATCACAGAAGACAATTTGGCTTTGATTCAGAAATGCTCGAAACCAAGGTAGCTTGTATGCTAAATTTGCGCCATGAATGTTTATGTGGGCGATGATGGCATGTTGGCGTGTACATGCTATATGTTCAATTGCAGCCAGTAACTCTTGTAGGGTTAGGGCATGTACATTGATCCCTAATATCCGAATCACATTATGCTGTGGGGAAGTGCCGTCAACTGTAGAGGTCGTGTTGCTCATGACCATGACATCCTATTTTTAGGAGTAAGAATAGAGTCATAAACATCGAGATAGGATTTAACTACCGGCGTCCATGAGTATCTCGCAGCTTCCACACGAGCATTTTGCCCAATGTTATCAAGTGATGCAGAGCTTAATGTTAATGCGTGACGTAAACAATCTACAGATCGATGATCTTCAAAGGTACAAATGAAGCCTGTTCGTCCATCATGGACAACTTCGGGATGAATGCCTGTCGGTGTTACCACAGGTACTGTTGCACTGCTCATAGCCTCGATAGTTGAAATACCAAAAGCCTCATACGAGGCGGAAGAAACGTAAAGATGTGCTCGACGCAACTGCTCCTGCATCTGCATCTCGGATGTTTTGCCTAAAAACTGCACCCGTGAAGCAACGCCCAGTTCCTGAGCATACGTGAGCAGATGTGCGAGCCGTCCTTGTTCGTCATCGCCAATCCATACAAGATGAACATCCGGGAGATGCAGGGCTAGAGCTGGCAAGAGCTGGATTAACCGCTCAATACGTTTATTTTCAACAATTCGCCCAATTCCCACCAATAGACCGGGCTCGATCTGCTTCTGGATGTTGATGTACGGCTGTACATTGACGCCGATAGCACAGGTATATAGCTTGTGGGGAGGCACGATGTGCTGAAATAGATTGTAGTCATGCGGACTATCACAAATAATTGCATTCGCACCTGATAAAGATAGGCGGGTGATCGTCCTAAAATACAAGTGCTTAAATAGGAGGAACCGCCGAGTGTGAAAGAAGCCTCCATGTGTCATGACAACAATAGGCTTGCGATGGATGCGGCGAGTAGCAGTAAGAAAGTCGGTAAAGAAATCGATGGCGTGAATGTGGATAATATCGTATGGTGCCAGTAAAGACAGCACTGCTGGTGCAACCGGGTAACGGCGAATCCCAACATGCGGTAAGCGGTAGACATTTATCCCATCAACCCACTCTGTGGGATTAGCAACCATTCCAAGACTGAAGAGCTTCCGCAATGTGATCACATCGCTACGGTGCCCGTGTTCCTGTAATGCCTGGCTTAGACCAAGCGTCACACTTTCGATCCCTCCAACTCCCGGATAGAATTGGCGACAGACTTGCACAATCTTCATGCTGTTGCCAGATTTGTACGTTGATTTAAGATGATCGTGCTATGACCAACGGCAAGCCCAAGTAGAAGCCATGCAAATCCGCCCCAGAAGAAGGATGAAAACTGAGAAGTAAAAAAGAGCGCGACCTGTGCCAAAACATATCCGAGTGCAATTGCTTTGTCCTGATCGTTCCTTGCAGCATAGTAAGCACGCCAAGCATAGCGGATAGCACCACCACAAAGCCACAGCATGCAGAACGTACCGATCAAGCCACTATCATGTAATGTTTGGACAACTGAACTAAAGAGCCAACCCTTGCTTGATGGCGCAGCGGCAACGAACGAGAGCGGACCAGTACCGAGCCATTTATGAGATTGCCATTCTCCGAGGGCTGCTCGCCATGTTCCGGTACGCTGTCGTGCCGAGTCCGAATTTTGATCGAGGATTGCAGTAAAGCGGTGTGCAAGATTAGACTGTATGCCCAAGGAATCCAAAACGAATAGACCTGATAAGAACAAAGAGACTAGCAGCGCTAAAAAAGCAACTAGCATAACCACTGAATTCCTAATTTTCTTACCGGGTCGACCGAATGTACATAATACTAGACAGCTAACTACTACTATAAAACCTATCCATGAGCTACGAGTATAGCTAAGTACAAGACCGATGAGGCCAATGATGATGGAAATTGATATTTTTATTCGATGCTTTGTTCGGCTAAATAGTGCTATTGGCAAAAACAAAGCAATAACACAAAGCACAAAGATTGCGAATAAGTTTGGTTCTAGAAAGAATCCGTTGATAGATACTGATGAACTCCCATCTTGTCCATAAACGATGAATGGTGTCAAGATAAAGTGAACGACTGACAATGCCACAAGACTGATGATCGTATGTATAAGCAAGAGCAGCAAGAGATACTGCGGCAGGCGACTCCGTAATGCTGGGTTAGATTGGACAGCAATGACCACTACAAAGAACGTGAGCGCCCTACTGACGAATATTAGACTTTGATGTACACTCAGACTGCGGACGGGGGAAATGAGAAAAGAAGCTGCAAAGTTAACCAGGACAAAGCCGCAAACCGGCAGAAAGAGAGGATATGATCGGACCCTGGCAAAGCGTGCTGGAACAGACAATAGCAAGACGACCGTTAAGAAAGGCACGAGCAAGCCATCAGGCGTAACAGGAAGGCCAAACCGCGTTCCATTGACAGTAACACTAATTATTACTAGTAGTAATGCCCAATGCACTCGATGTCCGAGTTGGAAAAATAGCAAGGAAGCAATGAGTCCGAAAAGCAGGATGATCAATAAAATAAAACCGGTGGCCGAATATATACCTACGATGCTGATGTAGGCAGCTACCAGCAAGAACAAGAGAAGCATCAGCCAATTGCTGTGCCATCGTTCATTCGACGAGTATCTAGCTACTATTCTGTGGAGCATTGAGCAACTCGATTTTCAAAGTGTCCTTGTAGTCCGTGAACCACACCACGCATGAACCATACCATTTTTACCCATTGACGACATAAGGCAAAAAATGCCAAAAAATAGCCTATGCGAATAGGTAGGGCGATGAACAAATAGCATGCTAACTTTGGTAAAGATGCATGTTCGATTACGACTGTCGTCCGATTACGGATATTCAGATAATGCTTGAGCGCACTTGTACTGCCTTCGGAGGAATTACGCCGCGTACTTGCTGATTCTTTATGCCAGACGGTGCTTTCTGGAATGCACACTGTGTCAAAACCGGCACGCCGAGCCCGAAGACAAAAGTCGACATCCTCGAAGTAAGCGAAGAGCCGGGCATCTAATGGCCCTAAGGCTTGAAGTGCAGTGACTGGAATTAACATACAGCAACCAGTCACATAATGTGATTGGATCGGGCTTTGGCCGCTCCGGCTCTTAAGCCCGTTGAGCTGGCGATGCTTAAAATGGCCTAAGGCTAAGTTGATGGTGGCCCCGGCAAACCAGATGCGCTCGGGCACTTGAACATAACAGATCAGCGGGGCAACGGCTGCGGCTCTGGGATGCGCCAGACAATAGTGTACGAGCGGATCAAGAAAATGCGGATCGGCTAATGTATCATTATTAAGTAGTAGGACATAGTCTGCCCCGGCAGTCACTGCACGCTTGATACCTTCGTTGCAGCCTCCAGCAAACCCCCTATTGCACTTGAAGCGCTCGAGTTCGACCAGTGGGAACTGGGCCTCAAGGATAGGACGCGGGTCCAGATCGGACCCATTATCCAGTACTAATATATGCACCATAAACCCAGTTTCGAGACATGAAAGTGAGTAAAGGCATTGGACCGTATCTTCTAACCCGTTCCAATTTAAGATAACGATCCAGACTGTAAGCTTTGATATAGGAGTCATCTCACGAAGGACCCCCGCATAGCTCTCTGCGTAGCGTCAAGATAGGCATGGCTCCACCGTTCACATGGCTCTAAATGACAACCTTCTGCCCACTCATTCCACGCATTTATAAAAATATAGGTTTCACCAGATCGATTTGGCTTACATCCATCAATTGTCATTCGCAACCATTTCTCATATAGATCGGGCGTGGAGCCCTCAAATATGACTGCTCCTACTTTGCGGCGCGCCGTATTGTCCCAGGACGGAAAAACGCATCGAAAATATGGATAATCTGGAACCCGTTTTTGCAAGACTTTTTCGACCATCGTGCCATAGTCATATCTGATTGAACGATTCTGCAAGCCAAATGTCCGTGACATCCGCCATGCTACTCTCTGGAGTGGTGTTGCAAATATATGAGTATTTGGCTGAAATTCTACAACCGCATCGAAGCCCAAAGCTTGTGGGTTGACGTGGTGGCGAACAAGATGGCTTTCAACACTGCAAAGCATAATCTCCCCAATGCCAGCTTTGCTTGCTTCTTCTCGCCAAATAGTTGCTGTCTTAATTGGGTTAGGAATACTGCTTGCTTTATAGACAAGAAAAATCGGTTTATCCTCTACTCGAATATACCTATCGTCTCGAAAAGCGTTGACGAGCCATCGTCCATGCCTTCGGTCATCTTCCTCTGAATATGTTTGCTCTAGCAGCACCTCTGTATCTTTTCCATCCCATCTTCTCGTCCAGTTTTCATTTGCCCAGCATAAGCAAAATGGGAACTGCGGTTTACCGGAGGCAAGAACCTCGTTAAATGGTCGCTCAAGGACTCGTCGGCCCTCAAACCAGTAATGATAGTAGCAGAAACCATAGATGTCCACCTCACGTGCCAGATCGGCTTGTGCTTGGCGTATTTCAGGAACGCGTAAGTCATAAAATCCTAAATCAGCCGGCAGATGTGGCTGGTAATGCCCGCGAAACAATGGCCTTGCCTTAACAACATTTGTCCACTCAGTGAAACCTTTGCCCCACCATTTATCGTTCTCGGGAATGGGGTGGTACTGGGGGAGGTAAAATGCAATTGGACGAACATTGCTCGTCACTTTGTGTAGTTTTATGTCGGCCATTACACTAGCGCTTCTTCACGCAGATCACGTCCTGGTTGCACTTCCGGTCTGCAGGACGATATGCTTGCACATCAAACCGCTGTGCCCAGACGCGACGTACATACGCTTCAGGAATACAGCTTTCCCCATATAGTGATTCGGATAATGGGCCACCACCACCCGTCGAACTGTGGCAGAACTCTCCCGCATCATAGCGCTGTAAGAATAGCTCGGTGTCCTTAAACGACGACGCAGCACCCCCTGCTTCTATGGCATTTGTCGCAACTGAGCGGAGTTCGGCACACTTCAATATAAAACTACGGGGTCGAGTTGTCGCAATCAGAAGGCCACCGGGCTTGAGTAGCCGTTGAAATGATTCAATCCACCGCAAATGAGCCTCTTCCGACAAGTGCGAAAACACCGAGAATAGGTAAATCACGTCAAAGCTGTTCTCCTCGAACGGTGCCGGCGGGAGTGAGTCGTTCAAGACAAAATTGGACCAACGGTTGTGCTTTCGAGCAACAGCAAGTGCCTCGGCATAACAATCACTGCCAAAGAGGCACTGTGGATTCACATCCCGAAGGAAAAAGCGGAGGACACGCCCCCATCCACAGCCAAAGTCTAAGATTGTAGTCGTCAGGTGCAGCCCGGAGGTATAGCGCTCGACCATTTGCCGAATGATCTGTGCGAACTGCAGAGCCTCACGCATCGTCGTCTCGCCAAAGGCGCCGGTCCAGTTGCGCTGCATATCATCCGACGGCAGGTACGGAATCACGCCATCGAAAGTATAGCCGAGCTGCGGCGCATAGGTCAACAGCCAAAGCAGGTAGTTATCCGACACCCCGCGAAACAAGTCCCGTGGCGTGCCAACATCACTCGCACCACGGTGTACAGCAAACGATCGGAACCTGACTTCGTAATATGGATTGCGGTACGTACGCAGTGGCTGAACAACGAAATGCTTTAGGGCAGTTTTCAAGAGAAGCGCGGCCGAATTAGGCACAATAATCCTTCTCAATCGAAGCCTCGCGATTATAACAGCTAATCAGGCTAACGCTAGACGTGGGCGAGATGACCAGCGATGTCATATTTTGCCAGTTCCATCAACCTGCGTTCCAGGCGACTGATTGCAGCATCCACAGACCACTCTTCAGCAATCAAGGCATACCCCTGCCCACCCAGCTGCTGTGCATAACTTGGCTCATTTAGCAAACGTTGGATAGCCATAGCCATAGCGTGCGCGTCGTGCTCTACAAGCAGGCCATTAACTCCATCTTTGATGGTTTCTCGTACGCCGCCCTCAGCGACTGCTATGACGGGCAGACCACAGGCATTTGCTTCGAGTGGAGCATAACCAAATGGCTCAAGGCGTGGTGCGTAGACCATCATCTTGGCGCGATTAAGTAGGTCGATGAGTTCATGATCATCAATTCTCAGCTTTGGTTCAAAGGCAACGCCAAGAGAGTGTGCTAATTGTTGCAGTTCGGCAAGGTACGCGGGGTCAGCCACATTGCCTATCCATACTAGGTGGGGACGAGGATGCGTTACACATGCTAGTGCGTTTATTACCAAATGTATATTCTTTTCAAGAACAAACGCCCCAATCCCAACAACAAAATGCTCCCGTTCCTGGTGTCGATTGACAAACGTGTCCATATTCACGCCAAGATAACACACCTTGGAATCGATTCCATACACTCGGAGCACGCTCTCTCGGCTAAACAAAGAATTCACAAGAATCAGGGTAAATGCTTGCGCATTAGCAAGCTCCTCGCGGGCTTGAATGCGGTAGCCGCGCAATTTGATCATATGCTTCACAAACGTCTTCAGATGTGTCAGATGCGACCAACGTTTTCCGGGCGAAGGGAGGGCAATCCAGGGTAGTCTTGGCATGGCTTCATAGAGCCAGCGCGCTGGCTCTTGTAGATACAAAAGCTTTGGAATTTTTGTGAAGCGGCTGATCGGCGGGGTACGAAAGAACATACAACTATTGGCAAACAAGAGATCATATCCGCCCCGATTTATTTCTGCCGCACACTGACGACAATGCTGCTCCATGGCCTTGAGCTGAGTGGCGGTGTTCCACGAAAGAGGTAACAGACGGTTTGCCGGATGCCTTGCTGGAACGGTCCACCTAAGAGGAATTACATGCTCACGGATTATGCTACTCAAAGGCAGGTAGGTCTGATCGGCCGTCGGTGGACACCATGACTCAACAGTATGGCCGCGTTTCACAAGACCACGCACATGGTCGTAAAGCGCTCGTTTACCACCGCCACTTGGCAGATTGTGCCAGACTGCAATCTTCACGTCAAAATATCTCCGGGGTCATCAAGATAGCTTCTTCGTTACCAGCCATGTGAAAAGGAATACATAGGGCATGCTGTCAAAACGTGTCCTACTGGCGCTCGAAGCGTATCCAATCAAGTACAAGGTCCCGGTCAACACCATTGATTACACCATCATTCATGAAACGAATCCCAATGACATGAAGGCCAGGCTCGAAATAGACATCCGTCCCGACTTCCTGCCAGCTTTTATCCCCATCTACAAACGCGAAAGACATAACGGGCCTCAAGTTATGCTCCAGTCGGAATTGGATAGGGGCTGGTGATAGATGTTGCCCGCGAATGGTAATATGGTATGTTCCTGCCGCTAACACCTCTACTGCCGTCACGGCACTCCCGTCCCAGTGCAGTACCCCCATTTCCGGATCAGAACCCGGAAACTTTGCGAGTGGATCACCATAATTGACATGCCAAGAGGGTTCCATGATCATCCATTGCAGCGTCCTAGCCTGAATATACACATCCTCCGTTAGTAGGTGTGTCGAAAGGAGTAATGGATCAAGGTCTGATGGAAATCTCTGACCTGATGCAACCGCAGCAATTGCACTTCGGAATGCAATTGATCCTGTCTGCTTCACGCCTCCTGCTTTTGCCCGGTCATACCACTCGGATGCTATGGCTGGGTGTGCTGCTTCTAACTCGTTGTCAGCAACTGACATCATCGATGCGGCAGTTAGTCCGGCACTACTCCATGCTGCACGAGTATGTGCCTCCGGTGCAGAGGCGGCAAAAAGTGCTGCCTCCTGAGTAGTTAATGCTATATCTCCCCAACCATAGCCAAGCTGTGGTAGCGGTGCTGATGCCTCAAGCGTAATACCTAGCGTTAAAGTCACGACGTGGCCTGCCCAGCTATGCAAATCAGCCGTATCACCTACCCATCCGCCTTTAATAGTGCTAGCCGCCAGTTGACGAGTATACACCTCTTTGGGTGTACCACCAGCTGTTTCGAGCCAAATATGATACGTTGTGGTCACAGGTGAACGAACTCCACTGAACGGATCACGTCCAAGAAGAAATCGAAGCACTGGCCGTTCCGGAGGGATCAGCAAAGAGTAGGCTACACGGGCCTGTGCTGCGACAAGAAGGAAGTGAGCCTTGTTACTGGCTTCCCTAAAGCCAGCATAGGGCTGTGTTACAGCCGTCTGCCCGATTGGGCAATTCGTGGCAAGCGTCCCGCATATGGTTTCGCGGCTGACGCCAGTAGGTACTTCAACGTGCGCTTGCGCAAACGTTCCAACCAATTCGTCAGTTGGAGCATTAACGAGCGCGTACCACATTTGCTCATACACTAATCCCGCTTCCCATTCGGCAAGCGGGTTTGTTGGTGCCAGAGTCCTAGCATGCTCAAATGCCTGCACCGCATGGGGCCAATCATGCTGAGCGGCATAGCTCTCCCCAAGCATTCGATATGTAAATGCACTCTTGGGACGCCAGTAGATGGCAGTATTCAGGTGGGCAATTCCCGAACGGAGTGCCAACTCATTCCGGAGTTGTGGCAGATCATCGACTTGGCGGTTTTGGCTCCATTCCAATCCGGCTCCCATGAAGTGTCCGGCGAGCTCACTATGGTACCACCACAGCCAAGTCGGCGCTGATAATGTCAATGCCACAGCCAGGCCGAAGATGGATAGCAAGAGAGGCCACCAACGGACTAGGATTTTACTCACGGGATGAAGGGCTCTCAAGATCGGCACACCCGGCCCTTTTTGAGCGGCTTCTTGGTTCATTACGACGTTTTTGTTGCCCAGACACAAAACTAAGCATTCCTGTCCTGCCAACCTATGCTGGTTATAGATACTAGTAAAATAGTTCGGGCGACGATGCCTCAGTAAATCGCAGACCACTATGCCGCTACCCCGGGGCTGGATATAGCATAGGTGCAGTGAGCGCGAGTATACGCGTGGATCTATTGGAGTGTCAAGTACGGTAGTCAGAACGCTGGCTCTTTTGAACGCTCCAGATAATAGTGAATCACGACAAGCAGCCAGCTTCGTCTGTTACTATATCTGGCAGCACCGCATAATATATACGTTAGAGGAATAAGCCTGCAAATTCATGGCCAAATGGTATTGGTTTCAGATTAGACACAATTGGGGGGATGTGGATTTGTCACATATACGTCGTCGTTTGTTCCGTTTGGTTGCAGATATTCTGGTCCATCTGCCCAAACCTCGTCCTGTGCCCCATAGTCCGCATGTACTGCATATAACACCACAATACTTTTCGGATGAATCAACAATCGGGGGAGGTGAACGATACCCTCTGGAGTTAGCGCGAGCGATGGCCGAGTTGGTTCCAACCGTGATTGTATCTTTTGGCAGGCGACGGCAGTCAGTAGCATTGGGTAAATGTAACTTTGAAGTCTATCCGGTACGACGCTGGCATGCCACCCGAGAACGTCCGCTATCGCTTCGTTTCCTTCGTCAGGTGCTACGGGCCGACCTTGTCCATTGTCACCAGTTCCATTATCGTAGTACGGTAATAACGATTCTTGCAGCAAGATTGCTACGCCGACCAATTTTTGTTACGGACTTAGGTGGCCGAAGTACATCGTTAAGTGATAGCGCCGGTCTCTTACGCTTCGTGTGTAAGTTTCTCAATGTGAGTGCGTTTGCGGCAGCTTGGACTAAAACCGAACTACGAAGTGAAGTAATCTATGGGGGTGTTGACTCACATCGCTTCTGCCCATCAAGTCCACCACTTGTTCGAGACCGCTTCTTATTCGTTGGTCGTCTCTTGCCACACAAAGGCATTGATACACTGATTCATGCTGCCGGCGACGATCTGCCAATTACGATTGTTGGAAGGCCATATGATGAACATTATTACCAGGACCTAAAGTTATTAGCCGAAGGCAAGCAAATAAACTTCATTGTAACCGCAGATGATACACAATTACGCGAACTGTATCATAAGGCAATAGCTATCATTCTGCCTTCTGTCTACACCGATATGTACGGGAATCAACATCCAAATGCTGAGTACCTTGGTCTGACGCTACTTGAAGGAATGGCTTGCGGTGCGCCCGCCATCTGTACGGCCGTCGGTGGCATGCCTGAAGTTGTGGAAGATCGTGTGACTGGGCTAGTGGTACAACCAAGCGATCCAATGGCACTACGTGCGGCCTTGCTTGAGTTGTGGAGCAAGCCTGAGTTGGCGCAGGCTATGGGGAGGCGCGCAGTGGAGCGAGTGCGTGAGGAGTTCACGTGGGAGCGGGTAGCCGAGCGATGCCTTCAGGCCTATCACAATTGCTGAGCTTGATTCGTACATTAGATCCCGATAGTGCTCCTAGCCGAATTCTGGAGTAGCTACGGGGTACAATCGTCAAAACGCTCGGCTTATCCTAGGCTTTTAGACAAGGAGTCATTCGACGGACCATGACAACAGATAGTATTGTAAGCTTGACGACAGATGTTGATACTACCAATCAACGGCCTACTGGGTCCCGCCCACCCTCACTGGCCCGCAACATATTGGTTAATTTAGGTGGGCGGGGTGTATTAATTCTTCTTTCACTCCTAACAACCCCTATTCTCGTTCATCATCTTGGCAACGACGGCTATGGGGTCTATATCCTAGCAGTTACGGTTGGAGGGTTTCTAGGTCTGCTTGATTTAGGCCTTACGCCGGCCGTGATTATGCTTGTAAGCCGCTACTGGCATCGTCAAGCCTATGACGAAACGCAAAAAGTCATTAGTACAGCGTTCACCCTTTTTTTAGGAATTGGTGTCGTAGGGGGAGCCATGGTTGCGATGCTGGTACCGTGGATGGTCGTCGGCTTGCTACATGTCCCGCTAGCCTTACGCGACGCAGCTCGGTTCGCCTTGTGGTTAAGCACAGGAACGTTCATCCTTAATATGTGGCTGTCCGTTTTTAATGCTATTCCGGCTGCACTTGAACGCTACGATCTCCTGGCCATACGTAATGTCGGACTATCCCTGATTATAAATGGGGCGATGGGTATTTATGCTCTTAATGGTGGGGGCCTCAAAGGATTAATGGCAATTAGTACATTGGGAAGTGCAATTGGCCTTATTCTTTTCTATCAAACTAGTCGCGCCTTGCTTCCACAAATTCGCTTTCGACCGGGTTTTGACCGGGTTATGTTTCACCAGTTAGGGAGTTTCAGTGCCTTCAGATTTATAGGAAATATTGGTGGTATCCTGACATTTCGGTTCGATATATTCGCGATTGGGGCGATATTGGGGGCTAATGCGGTCGGACTTTATGCTATTCCTATGAACCTGACATCAAAAGTTAATGCTATCCTCGTCGAGTTTGCCGCCCCCATGTTTCCTCATATGAGCAAACTGAAAGACAGTAACGGAGTCCTGCGCACTCTATTTCTTCGTGCCAGCCGCGTTATGAGTTTGGTCGCAACACCGATTCTCGGCACTCTATTCGTATTCTCGGATCTGATCCTTCGCTACTGGATTGGAGGGACACAAGGGCAGGTAGTAGCTCAAGAGGCCGGCTTGGCAATGCGTTTACTCCTCGCTTCTTTCTTTGTCCAGTCACTCGCTACTGTTCCAGCAATCTTCTGTGAGGCTATGGGCAAGCCGCATATTAATAATGGTTTTTCTGCTGTTAGTGCCTTTATTCATATCCCGCTTGTTCTAATACTGGTACCACGCTTTGGTATTACTGGAGCAGGGTTGGCATTATTCTTGAATAGCTTCACCCAAACTGTGACGTTTATTGTATACACGAGTCGCCGTTTGGCCGGCATTCGCATCGGTGAATTATTTTTTGGGGCTTATGCACGCCCGCTTCTCGCACTTGCGATCGCTGGGTTTGCTGGATACTTAACCCGCCCATTTGTCCACAGCGTCTTTTGGCTCGCTCCTGCTCTTCTCTTCATGCCCATTGTCTATCTTTGTGCTGCGATTTTGCTATCGGCGGTAACACAGCAAGAATTCGCCGATATACAGCACGTTATGGATCGCCTTCCAGCCTGGGTACCCGGTCGGACTACTATTTTAAGCTTTAGGCCAAAAGGAGAACTATAAAAACCAAGCAATGGTTTTTATACTCTACTGTCTCTAGCAATCCATGTTTAACTATCTATTCAATGCATCGAGAGTGATCTATCAGAGGAACAGCACCATTGAAAATTATGTTTATCTCCAATCTATATCCACCTATCTATATTGGCGGGTATGAACAAATCTGCCTTGATGTTGCCCAGGGACTGCAGGAGCATGGACATACGGTGCATGTGCTTACAAGTTCCTTTCGTGCTCAGGAGATTCGGGAAAGTGAACAAGGTGTTTCGCGCTTACTGAGATTAAAATGGAAGGGCCGCTTTTCTGATACTCGCAGGCTCCCTACCATCCTAAATAATATCCAAGTCGAGCGCCACAACGTGAGAGTGATGCACAAACTCATTGAACAGTTTCAACCAGACGTGAGTATGGTCTGGAATGGAGCCGGTCTGGGCCATGGCATCTTAGGCACGGTTGAGCGCCATAGCCCAGTCGTATATTACCTCCAGGATATGTGGTTACCGTGGGTACTAGCGTTCCAACGGCCCGGTCGTATGACCAAATTTCTGCGGAACCGCTATCGCAGAACGCTCGGTCGACTGGGCATTCCTCCCACTGCCAAACAGCTTAGCCATTTGATTTTCGTGAGTCGATACCTCCAACAGCAGCATGTGCAAGCAGGTATGGACTGTCGCAAAGCTACGGTTATTTACAATAGTTTATCATCAGAGGTCTTCGCACTCCGGCGACAACACATCCTCTATCGACAGTCCAACGAGCCCTTTCGCATTTTGTTCTGTGGACAAATCAAATTCGAAAAAGGCGTCACTACGTTGATCGAAGCCCTCAGCCGCCTCCGGATGATACCGGGGCTGGAACATACAACTCTGAGTTTATTGGGAGCGATACAGAGTCAAGCATACGGACAGCAACTCTACGAGCGTATCAATACGCTTGATCTAGCAAATGTTATAACCTTTTTGCCGGTGCGCCCGCGTGTTGAGATACCGGCGGTATTTGATGACCACGATATATTTGCTTTCCCATCACAGTGGGGGGAGCCGTTTGGTTTAGCATTGCTGGAAGCAATGGCAAGTGGTATTCCTGTGGTAGCAGCGGCAGATGGAGGAGCCACTGAAATTCTACGCGACGGCGAGAATGCACATGTCTTCCCCGCTCGGGATGTTAATGAGCTTACACATAAGCTAGCATGGATGCTCACGCATCCGCAAGAAGCGGCAGCAATCGGTCGAGCAGCAAGTAAAGAAGTTCGTCAACGTTTTCAGCTAGACACGCAGGTACAGTTCGTCGAAGATTTTCTAAGAACGGCAGCAGCAGAAAGCCCAATGATACCTTCACGCAACCGCGCTTAAGGCTACTAGTGGACTTCATTTCTACAGCTTCAGTCATTCTCGCCTATTACATGCCGCGTATCAACGATCATCCGTGCATCGTCTTGAACCTGCCGCCAGTCATAGTGGGTATGATTCGTGACGATCAGGGTACAATCCGCCACTTGTAGGGCACTTGCTAGATTTTTGACACTCCGTAGATCGAGGCCTTCATAATGCAGTTCGGGAACGTATGGATCATGATAACTGATCAACGCACCCTTGGCCTGGAGCAGGTGAATAATATCGATTGCAGGCGACTCCCGGACGTCGCTCACATCCTTTTTATAGGCTACACCTAAGACCAAGATACGGCTGCCTTTGACGGCTTTGCCCACATCGTTCAAACAATCTTGCACCTTCTGCACCCAGTAGTGCGGCATGGCCGTATTTACCTCGCTGGCGAGCTCGATGAAGCGGGCGGTGTAGTTCAACGTCCGGAGCTTCCACGACAGATACAGCGGATCAATCGGAATGCAATGGCCGCCCAGCCCCGGGCCGGGCGTAAATTTCATGAAGCCGAAGGGCTTGGTGGCTGCTGCCTCGATCACTTCCCAGGCATCGAGCCCAAGCTTGTCGCACATCAGCAGCACCTCGTTCACTAGGCCAATGTTGACCGCGCGAAAGGTGTTTTCCAGCAATTTGACCATCTCAGCGGCTTCGGTCGATGACACCGGCACAACCTGCTTGATGGCGGATTGGTATAACGCGCGACCCACCGCTAAACAGTCGGGTGTGACGCCACCCATGACCTTGGGAGTATTGATGGTCGTCCAGTCAGTACGGCCGGGATCGACCCGCTCGGGCGAAAAGCAGAGAAAGAAATCCTGACCTACTTCGAGCTTCGCACTGTTTTCCTTGAGTTTGGGCAGGATGACTTCTGTGGTTGTCCCAGGATAGGTCGTGCTTTCGAGGACGATCAGCATCCCAGAATGAACATAGCGGGCAATCTCGTCCGCCGCATTGACAATGTAGGAGATATCGGGATCGCCGGTCTTGCGGAGGGGCGTTGGCACACAAATGCTCACGGCATCACAGTGTTGCAGCACCGCAGAATCGGTCGTTGCTCGTAGACGACCCTCAGTGACTAGCGGGCGCAAACGGTCGGATGCAATATCTTCAATATAGGAGGCACAATTATTCAATTGCTCGACTTTTCGGACGTCAAGGTCGATGCCGATGACCCGATGACCGGCCTCCGCAAAGACGATCGCGAGTGGCAGGCCGACATAGCCTAAGCCAATCACGGCGATGGTAGCATTGCGGTCTTTGATCTTGGTGAGCACTTGCTCAGCATACTTGTTCATAGTTCGATCTCTGTTTTTGGATCAGAAGGACCGGGTTGACTATACGGCCCCCGGCAATGAACTATAGGGTGATTGGTTGGCACTGTCAAACAGGCGTTGCCATGGCGCATGGCAGGCGTGTGATCGTCAAGCACTGGAAGGTGTCAGGCTACGATATCAGAGGATACGGCAAGCATGGCTCCGGCCTGCTCCAACTCCTTGAGTGCCTCCGCACCATCATTTGGGTGCAGATTGACCGCTCGTACCGCATCCTGGACAACAACTGTTTCGAAGCCGGCCTTGAGAGCATCAAGGGCGGTGGCGCGGACACAATAGTCCGTGGCCAAGCCGGTAACGAAGACACGTTTGACACCGCGAGCATGCAAGGTAGCAGCGAGATCAGTACCATCGAAGCCGGAGTACGCATCTTGGGCGGCACTATCCGCTTTGCGAATCTCAATGTCGATCCCCGCCACATTCAATTCGGCGGGAAACGCAGCACCAGGCGTTCCGGCAACACAATGTACTGGCCAAATTCCGCCTTCCGACTGGAAGGACATATGATGGACCGGGTGCCAATCTCGCGTCGCAACGGTGAGTGGCAAGCGTTCGATCAATACGTTGGTCGGCTCGATCACGGCGTCGCCTTGCGCAACTGCGAGGGCACCGCCTGGCAAAAAATCATTCTCAATATCGACAGCAATCAAGGCGTCGGAGGGTTGAATTGGGATTGGCATAACAGGCTCCTACCTTTAGTAGGTGTATATGGTACACATATATTGACACAAAGACAAGGCTCCAAGCCTGGCTATGTGATAAAGGCACAACGTCCTGATGGGCTTGACGGTCAAGGATTCCTACCGTATCGTGCACTGCGGTTCAATTCGAGGGAGCATGCGTGAAGTATTTGCGGTTGATGCTGGTGTTTCTGCCCATAGCAGTACTTGCTGAATTTGTTTTTCCACACAATGCTGCACGTGAAGCCGTGATCTTTTTTGCGGCGGCACTAGCACTGGTACCGCTCGCCGGACTGTTAGGTGAGGCGACTGAGGAGCTGGCAATTCACACCGGCCCGCAAATAGGTGGCTTACTTAATGCCACGCTTGGCAATGCGGCTGAACTGATCATCACGATTGTCGCACTACGGGCAGGGAAGTACGAACTGGTCAAAGTCTCGTTGACGGGCTCGATCATCGGCAATTTATTGCTCGTGCTTGGCTTTTCCCTGCTGTTGGGAGGCATACGCAATGGTACCCAGCGTTTTAATCGTGGCTTGACAGGTATGGCCGCTTCAATGATGTTTTTGGCCGTCATTGGGCTCGTCATCCCAACGCTTTTCGCATTGATCAAAGCGGTTGAGCAGAAGCAGCTTGATCTTCGCGATACATTGGTCAACGATCCCCAACTGAACGTGATTTCCCTGGGGGTTGCCGGTGTCTTGATCGTGATCTACATCTTGTCCTTGCTGTACCAGTTTCGAGTTCCCGGTGGTCCGGCGACCAGTCATACCGGCTTTGGCGAGGCCGAGGAGATCGAGGAGCATACTCCCAAATGGAGCATTCGTACTGCTGGTGCCGTGCTAGCACTGACCACATTGGCGATTGTAGGCATGAGTGAGCTACTGGTTGGCGTCGTCGAGCCGGTTGCGCACACGCTCGGCATCCATGAAATGTTTCTAGGCATCATCGTTATCCCACTGGTCGGAAATGTGGCGGAGCACTTGGTCGGGGTTCAGGCCGCACTTAAGAATCAGATGGATTTGTCGCTCAGTGTCTCACTTGGCTCATCGATGCAAATTGCCTTGTTTGTCGCGCCCCTACTGGTCTTCATTAGTTTGTTCGTTGGACCGGCGACCGGTCGTCTGCAATTAACACTCTTTTTCAGCTTGTTCGAGGTGATGATCCTGGGGCTAAGCGTGGTGATTGCCGCAGTGATTTCGGTCGATGGCGAATCAAACTGGCTAGAGGGTGTGATGCTGCTGGGAGTGTATGTGATTGCCGCATTCGGCTTTTTTTACTTATAGCTGCTCTATTGGCTCATCCGTCGCATGCGTGGGAGCAACCGGTTGATCAGGCGGCCTTACAGCATGTAACCGGCGGACCATGAGCAAGCTGACGCCAAGTGCGAGAAGACTGATGGTGCAACCGACCAGGATGGCCAGCAAGATTATTGAAGACATCGTATCATTTCCCAAACAATGTAGCACATTCAGTGATTATAATTGGTTTTAAGGAGAAGACCGTGATCATCATCGGTAGCCGCTTTTTCACCTGGGGCTCTGACCGAGCGGCCCAACCATCGCACTGCGGGAAGTGCGGCACAGTAGCCCAGTTCATTGTGAAGCGCGGCATGCGTTTTATTACGCTCTTTTTTATTATCCCCATTATCCCGATTTCCGGTGTGCGCCACCTTGTACAATGCCCCAATTGTGGTACCCGTTACCAAGCAACAGCCGAAGGGTCGGCGGTTTCGTGACAGTGACTGGGGCTGATGCTCAACGTTGAGCATCTACAAACGTTTTTGGCGGTGACCGAGACTGGCAGCTTTACGGCGGCAGCGGCACGGCTGGGCTTCACACAGCCGGCGGTTAGCCAGCAGATCCGAGCTTTGGAGATGCAGGTCGGCACGGCGCATTTGTTTCGACGGTCGGGATCACGGATGCAATTGACGCAAGCCGGAGAAACATTACTGGGCTTCGCACGTGATTTAGTCGCCCTGGCCGAACGGGCTGAACGCCAGATGCAAGGGCTGAGCGGCATCGCCACCAGCCGCATCGAGTTGGCCTGTGCGCCATCAACCGGCGAGCGCTTGCTGCCGGCCCTCATCGCAGCTTTTCGAGGGAGTCATCCCGAGGTGCAATTTGCCGTCGATGTGGGACCCACTGAGCGATTGCTGGGCTGGCTGGCAGCAGGCATCGTTCAAGCTGTGGTCGTGGACGAGCACCCCCGTCGCCGTACTGTTGAGGTATTGGAGTTGGGGAACGAGCCGATTGTGTGTATCGCCGCGCGAGGTCACCAACTGCTCCGAGGTGGAGAAACGAGCTTAATGGAGGTGCGCGATTGCCCTCTGATTCTGCCACAGCGCGGCACAGCCTTACGGCGCAGCCTAGAGGAACAATTACGGCGTCGTGGTGGCCCTGCAATGCCCTTCGTGGTGCTCGAAACCGACAGCGTAGGCTTGGCAGCTCAAGCTGCTGCCGACGGTCTAGGGCTGGCATTTGTGCCACAACACCGTGTCCCCCGCAGCCGTGACTTAGGTACCGTGCGGATCGCGGATTGGCAGGTCACACAGCCCTGGTTTCTGTTACGCCAGCGAGCAGGCGAGTTCCATCGAGCAATTGATGACTTGTGGGAGTTCGCGGGTAGCGCCAATGGACGTAAGCTGATACAGCGTTTGGGGCTGCGGTGAGTGCTCAGGATCGATGGACACGACCATGCTAACGTATGCTGAGGCCTTGCGCGAAGCAGTGAGTATGCTCTTGGGTCGTTCCCCAACACCACGTCTAGACGCCGAATTGTTGCTAGCACAGATCTGTGGTATCAGCCGTACGCATCTGCTCGCGGAATGGGATACACGGCTGAGCCCTGAGCAAACGGAGCAGTTCCACTTGGCCGTAGACCGACGGGCAGCAGGTGAGCCGGTGGCCTACTTGCTTGGCACAAAAGAATTTTATGGGCGGTCCTTCACCGTCGACCGGCGTGTACTGGTTCCGCGCCCCGAAACAGAGCTCCTGGTTGAGCACGCATTGAGGTGGGCTCGTGGCAGACCGGGGCGCTTGCAGGTTGCAGACATTGGTACCGGCAGTGGTTGTATCGCCATAACCCTGGCGCTTGAACTACCACTGACACATATCATAGCAGCGGACCTATCGCCAGATGCCTTGGACGTGGCACGGCTCAATGTCGAGCGCTATGCTCTTGGAGACCGTATCGCCCTGGTCAAGGGCGATGGGCTAGCACCGTTGTACGACAAGGTGGATCTGTTGGTCTCGAATCCGCCCTATATGACGCTGGAACAGGTTGACCCTGACGTACGACTATGGGAGCCACAGCTGGCGCTTGATGGCCGTGGTCTGGATGGGATGGAGCTACCACGACGGCTGATCGAGAGGGCACCAGGTTACTTGGCAGCATCGGGAGCACTCTTCATGGAGATTGCCGACTGGCAAGGGGCTGCAGCGTTGGGGGTTGCACATGAGGTCTTCCAGCGTGCCGAGGTACGGGTGTATCAAGATTTGGCCGGGCAGGATCGTCTGCTAGCTGTCGACACCACCATGTGACCCACGATTTGCCCGTCGTAGGGAGCTCCATGAAAGGGCTCCTTATTGGGGAGCCCCAAGCTCTAAGACCCAGTAATCGAAGAAGTGTGACGGATCGCCAGAACGATGCGTCAGCCCTACCCCTACATCACGGAATGTGCTGTTCAGGATGTTAGCACGATGCTCAGGGCTGTTCATCCAGCTCGTCACGACTGCATCAGCTGAGCTTTGGCCGGCTGCAAGATTTTCGCCGTATGCCGCCCATTTGTACCCACTGCGATCAAGGCGTTGCCCAGGATTCGCGCCATCTGGGCCAGTGTGGCTGATCGATGCTTGCTGAGCTTGCACTTGGCTATAGCTTTGGGCAATGGTCATCAACGTGCTCGACACGCGCAGTGGCGCTAACCCTGCTCCGCCACGTTGTGCATTGATCAGATCAAGCGCATGCTGCAAGGTCGCGTCGACCACCGGCTGTGGTGCCGGAGCCTGCTTGCCGTAGAGTTCGGTACCCAGCAGCCCGAGGAGCACGTTGTAGGGGGCCGCGTTTTCAGGATGGTACTCGAAACGGTTGCGCTCGAAATATTGGACGGTGTAGGTTTTGCCATCGGTGGGACTGGTCTCAGAGTGCATTTCGGACACGGGGAAGCCAAATAGCGGGAGACCGCCGTGGCTTTGCCAATAGCCCAGGAAGGGCTGGCACAATGAATGGCTCGTCTCAGCGAAATACTGGCATCCAGAATTCGGTTGGGATGGTCCCGCAAAGCTGTGCCAGTTTAAACCACGGTGCTCCAGGCTAGTTACACCTAACCGTCCCAGCAACACATCATAGGGTGGGGTCTGGTCTGGATGGTATTCAAAACGATTGCGTTCGAAATATTGGACGGTATACGTTTTACCGGTATCAGCATTTTGTTCGCTGATTGGCTCGCTGATTGGCAGGCCAAACTGAGCTAACCCACCGTTTTGCTGCCAATAGTCGAGGAAGCGACCGCTAACCGTATGACCGGTTTCAGAAAAAAATTGCTGACCTGCGGCCAGCGTCGGAGTCGGACGAACAATTGCCGACAAACAAAGCAAACACAGCATGCAGAGTGTGATGATGCGACGTGGCATGGCTGTAAGGTACTCCTATTAATTTGTTAAGCAGCCCGACCTGGGGCTACATACACTTTATAGCAAGCCAAGCCAAAGCCGAAGATGCAGAAGTCCTATCTCGCGGTAGTCGTGATCATGGATCGATGAACGCAAACATAGTACCGATTGGGGCAAAGACGGGAACAGCAGAAGAGTCGTGCGAAGAGGCTCAGGTATACATGAGGGCAGATTACGGCATCATAGGTGGTGCGATACGCAAGTGAGCATGATGGAGAGCAGTAAAAGCGTGTTAAGGCTCGGTTATCTACCCGTTAAAAAGTGTTCTTGCGTGGCATAAACCGGACGCGCTATAATGAGTTGATGACAAGGCGATCTGATAATCAGACCCACCCGTGTGGGTGGGCCGATCTCCGATGGCTAACGGCTCTTCGCTGCGGTCCGGATACAGCGGGTACACAGCTTGATCTTGGTCGGCTTCGCGTCCTTGATCACAGTTACAGTTTGCAGATTGGGGTTGAAGCGGCGGCGCGTATGACGCATCGAAAAGCTAACAGCGTTTCCGAAGCTCGGCCCTTTGCCACATTCAGCACATTTGGCCATTGTTTATCTCCTAGATAATCACACAATCGGCTTGGACTATAGCATACTTGAAGTGTTCTCGCAACCATGGCTCCGGGGGTTTGGTGGTGGCGTGGAACGCTTGTCCTGGACCGGTGGCACAGTTCGATCAAAGGGAATGATATGCCTGATCAAAAAGCTTCTAATACCCGCACTCTGCCGCAGGGGAGGATCGAAGTCGCACCACGTGCAATTGCGAGTATTGTTGCCCATGCAGTTTGTCGCTCGTATGGAGTCGTCGGTATGGCACCGGCGGGCATCCGGGCCAGCATGTCCCAGGTGTTGCGTCAGGAAGATCAGCATCGTGGGATCGAGGTGCATATCGGCAAGGAAGCAATTGCCGTTGACGTTTATGTCGTGTTAGCGTACGGTACACGTATTTCGGAGGTTGCACAACAAGTAATTGCAACAGTAAGCTATGCTTTGACACAATCACTTGGCCTGCCAGTAGGAGCCATCAATGTTCATGTTCAAGGCATGAGCAAGGGCGAGTAGCTGGAACAGAGGAGATGCACAATGACCAATGCCACCACCACGACGTGTGATGGAACGCAATTTCTCGTGGCTTTGCAGGCAGCCGCGCGCTGGCTTGAGCAACACGTCGGCGATGTTAATGCCCTCAACGTCTTTCCTGTGCCAGATGGCGACACAGGCACGAATATGAATTTAACGCTCGGTGCGGCACTTAAGGATGTCAAGCCGCAAGCGAGCGTGGGCGCGATCTGCGCGATTGTGCAGAAGCAAGCCTTGCGGGGGGCACGCGGCAACTCCGGGGTGATCCTTTCACAGATCTTACGCGGCTTTAGTGAAGGGATCGGCAACGCGGTGCAGTTGGATGCGCAACTGCTCGCGCTGGCGTTCACACGGGGCGCAGAGCGCGCCTACAAAGCAGTTATGAAACCGACTGAAGGTACCATGCTGACCGTGATCCGCGTCGTCGGTGAACATGCACAGGCCGCTGCAGACGATGGCGCATCACTGGAAGTGGTCCTGCAAGCGGCGGTCGATGGCGCGCGGGCGGCCGTTGCCGACACCCCGAACCTGCTGAAGCAGTTGCGCGATGCCGGGGTTGTCGACGCTGGCGGCCAAGGGATCGCGGTCATTCTTGACGGGGTTTTACGGTGTGTACAGGGTCAAGGTGTGGAGCGTCCGGATGCCCCAGTGGTGACTGCCGCAGTCGCTTTCCAAGATATTCATAGTGATGACGACTTTGGCTACTGTACGACCTTCTTATTGGAAGGCGCAGAGATTCCCTTTGAGCAAGTCAGGGCGCAGATTGCAAGTATGGGCTCGTCGGTGGTTGTGGTCGGTGATGACACGACCGTCAAAGCACATGTGCACACGCTGCGGCCCGGCGATGTGCTGAACTATGTGATTGACTTCGGTGCGCTTACGCATGTCGAGATCGCTAACATGGACGCGCAACGGGCGCAACTGCATGCGACGGGAGCGGTAGCGGCAGTCGCAGGGCGGGAACCGAAAGAAGCAAGCATGGGTAGCCATGTTGCCGAGCAAGCCCGCGCTGCAGCCGTTGAACAGGCACCGATCGGCGTGGTGGCAATTGCGCCAGGACCAGGATGGGCCGAGATCTTCCACTCGGCACAGGTGGGCGAGGTCGTTACCGGGGGTCAAACGATGAATCCCAGCACGGCTGAGTTGGCCGAAGCGATCGAGCGTTTGCCACAGCAGCAGGTGATCGTGCTGCCGAACAACTCCAATATCCTGCTGGCGGCCAAACAAGCGCAGGAGATTGTCGACAAACAGGTCACGATTATCCCAACTCGAACGATTCCCCAGGGCGTAGCAGCGATTCTGTCACTCAATTATGAGTTTGATCTTGAGCGCAATGTTAAAATGATGCAGCGTGCGATCGAAAAAGTCCGCACCATTGAAATAACCACAGCTGTGCGCGACGCTACGGTGGATGGGACCGAAGTGCGCACTGGCCAAACGATCGGTTTGCTGGATGATAAGCTGATCGCGGCGGGTGATACATGTGATAGGGTGGTCGATAAGATGCTCGTGGCGGTGGGCATGGATGATTACGAGGTCGTAACGATTTATCTGGGTGAAGGGGTGGGCGATGAGCAAGGGATGGTGCTCGCAGAACGTATACGTGCCAGCTACCCACACCTTGAACAGGTTGAAATACAGAGCGGTGGCCAGCCCTTCTATGATTTTATTCTTGCGATTGAGTAGCAAAGGTAGCGGCTTATGACATCAGTGAAAATTGTGACCGACAGTACGGCTGATGTACCACCGCAGCTGTTGCAAGAGTTGGACATCGAAGTCGTGCCGTTGTATATCAACTTCGGCGACGAAACCTACCGGGATGGCATTGACATTAATGCTGAGAGCTTTAACAAGATGCTGAGCGAGAGCGATGTGCATCCGACGACCAGTGCACCACCGACGACAGTTTTCGAGCAAACGTACCGGCGTCTGGCGCGGAGCTATGATGCCATTATTTCGATCCATCTTTCGGGGCATTTGAGTTCGGCTTTCCGCGCGGCGGCCGGGGCACGGCAAAAATTACCGCCGTCGCTGGCGAAGATCGATGTGGTGGATACGCACTCGGCTTCGTTAGGGGTGGGACTAACGGTGATCGCGGCAGCACGCATGGCGAAAGCCGGACTGCCCGTTGAAGAGATTCTGCGCGACGTACAGCATCGTGTGCAGCATACACATATGCTGTATTTTGTTGATACGATCGAATATCTTGAGCGCTCGGGGCGCATTAGTTTGGCAGCGGGTATGGTGGGGTCAATGTCGCGGATTAAGCCGCTCCTGTTGATTGATCAAGGCCATATTGTGCCGTACGAGCGGACGCGTACACGGGCCAAAGCGATTGATGGCTTGTTTACCTTTGTGGAAGACTTTCCGCACGTAGACGAGATCGCGGTCGTTTATAGCACAACGCCGGAGGATGTCGAGAAGGTCCTGGAAAAGGTCAATATTTTATTCCCGCGCGAGCAGGTGCTGATCGCGCAGTACGGGCCTTCGATTGCCGTCCATCTGGGATCGGGTGCGGTCGGCATCGTGGTTTATGAAGGACACGAACCATAGATGATGCACGTATGCATTAACACCCCCTGGAGGAGTGCATGACCGTTGCCGTAGTCGTCGACTCAACCGCCGATATTCCTGCCCCCTTACGTGAGCAGTACGAGATTACTGTTGTACCCCTGCTGATCCTGTTTGGTAAGGAACAGTATCGGGATGGGGTCGATATGTCGAACGAGGAATTTTACCGGCGGCTGATCGAGGGAACCGTGCATCCGACGACCTCGCAGCCATCGCCCGGTGACTTTGCCGAAAGCTACGAAAAACTGGCGGCCGAACATGAAGGCATCATATCGATCCATTTAGGGGGCAAGCTGAGTGGAACGGTGCGCTCGGCGCAGCAGGCAGCCGATATGTTGCCCGATGTGCCGATTAAGGTGATCGACTCGGGGAGTGTCTCGATGGGTCTGGGCTTTCTTGGGATCGAGGCCGCGAAAATGGCGCAGGCGGGGCAGAAGCTTGACGAGATAGCAGCGGCGGTGGAAGGCTTAATCCCGCGCATCAGACTGTGGGCGGTACTCGACACGCTAACATATCTGGTACGGGGTGGACGCATCGGACGGGGATCGGCCTTTTTGGGAAATCTGCTGAATGTTAAACCCATGATTTATGTGCGGGGTGAGGTGTTGCCGGGCGAACGCGTGCGCACGCATAAAAAAGCGATTGCGCGTTTGGTCGAGTTCGCAAGCGACGACGCACCATTCTTGGATCTGGCGGTGCTGCATAGTCGTAGCGAGGCGTATGCTAATGAGCTTGCCGATCAACTGAGTAGTGTTTTCCCGCGTGACCAGCTGGTCGTTGCCGAACTCACCGGCGTGATCGGGGTGCATGGTGGGCCCGGCATTGTGGGGATCACCGGGATCACGCGCAGTTAAGCGACCATGGCGTAGCGTGAGCAGCCGGTATAATGCCCTTTAATGGATGAGCGCGAACAGATCATTCAGCTAGGCCGTTGTCTGGCTGCCGAGGCCCAAGCCGGCTACATGAATGCTCCCGCCGGCGGAATGGAAGCATTTTTGGAGGGGTGGCAGGAAGTCGCCGACTCTGCGGCTAGCCATCCTGTCGTCCAACGCGTGTTGGAGCGGCTGGCGGAGTATGATCATCTGGCGCAACCCGCACGGATCGAGGCGCTCGACCGTTCACTCCTGGAACTCCGCGCCTTGTTTAAGACCCCGGCATCCTCAAGCAGTGCAGCTCCCAAGTCGCCCAAAATTCAACGACCCCCACAGCCGTTGACGCTCGAAGCGCCATTAGGCGATGTCGCAGGCGTCGGACCAGTACTGGTCCGTTCCTTCGCGCGGCTGGGGCTGCGGACGGTCGGTGACATGCTGTACCACTTTCCCAACCGCTATGATGATTATTCATCGCGCAAAACGATCGTAGAATTAATGGTGGGCACCGTCGAGACGGTGGTCGGGGAGGTGGTAGAGGTCAAGACCTTCACGACCCGCAATAGCCTCGGGGGGGTCAATATCGCGATCAAAGATGAAACGGGGATCCTGCAAATCTCCTTTTTTGGCCAGCAGTGGCTGGCGAAGCAGTTATTCGCCGGCCAACGGATCGTGGTGTCGGGCAAAGTTGGTGGCTATAACGGGCGCTTGCAGATGACAAGCCCTAAGTGGGAGCCATACCGGGAAGACGCATTGACGCATACGGGGCGGCTGGTGCCGGTGCATCCACTGACCAAAGGGCTGTATGAGAAGAATGTCCGGACGCTGATTAAGCGGATCGTGGATGCGGCTACGCCGATGGTGGAGGATCACTTGCCGGATGAGGTGCGGGAGCGGGCGCACCTGCTGCCGCTTGCTCGGGCACTGGCGCAGGTCCACTTTCCTGATGATGCGAAACAGCTGGCGCTGGCGCGTTACCGGCTGGGCTTTGATGAGTTCTTGTTTATTCAAGTCGGGGTACTACAGCGTAAACGGCTGTGGCAGGGCGAGGCGGGGTACCAGCTCCACTTCGAGCAGGCGATCCACCAGCAATTCTTGAGTAAGTTGCCTTTTACCTTGACGCAGGCGCAGACCAGTGTGCTGGAAGAAATTTTTGCCGATATGGGCCGGCCGGTGGCGATGGGGCGGCTCGTGCAAGGCGATGTTGGATCGGGAAAGACGGTGGTGGCGGCGGCGGCGTTGGTGCAGGTGATTGCACACGGGATGCAAGGGGCGCTGATGGCACCGACCGAAATCCTGGCCGAACAGCACTACCGGGGCTTGAAGCAGCTGCTGGCGCAGGTCGAGGTACCACGGAGTGCGAAGATGGCGGCGGAGCGGAGCGATGACTGGAAGGAGCGGCTGGACCAGCAGCAGATTAAACGCATGGCTGAAATCAAGCGCTTGTTGGGCATGACCGAGGCCGAAGATATGGGCGGGGCCGGCATTCGGGTGGCGCTGCTGACGGGATCGTTGCGGACGAAGGAGCGCAAGCAGGTGCTGCAAGCGATCGCGCAGGGCGAGGTTGATTTGGTGATCGGGACGCATGCTTTGATCCAGGAGGCGGTGCAATATAACAGCCTGGGGCTGGTGGTGGTGGACGAGCAGCACCGCTTTGGCGTCGAGCAGCGGGAGCGGTTGAAGAGTAAGGGGCATAACCCGCATTTGTTGGTGATGACCGCAACGCCGATTCCGCGAACGCTGGCGCTTTCGATCTATGGCGATCTCGATTCGTCGGTGATCGGGGAGCGACCACCGGGGCGACAGCCGATCAAGACGCGCTGGATTCAAAAGGCGGATGTTCAAAAGGCGTATAGCCATCTGCGGCGTGAGATCAAAGCGGGACGGCAGGCCTTTGTGATCTGCCCGCTGGTCGAAGAGTCTGAGAAGCTCGAACTTGACTCGGCGGTCGAGACACAAACGCTGCTGCAGCACGAGGTATTTCCCGAGTTGCGGATCGGGCTGGTGCATGGGCGGATGCCGCAGATCGAAAAAGATGCGGTGATGCGGGCCTTTCGGGAGCGGGAATTCGATATCCTGGTGGCAACGGCGGTGGTCGAGGTGGGAATCGATATTCCGAATGCGTCAACGATTATGATCCTGGGCGCGGAGCGTTTTGGGCTGGCGCAACTGCACCAATTTCGCGGACGGGTGGGGCGGGGCGAACACCAATCGTTTTGCGTGGTCGTTTCGGATGTGGAAAACGAACAAACTCAAGAGCGCTTGCAAGCGCTGGAGGCGAGCGAAGACGGCTTTGTGCTGGCCGAGAAGGATTTGGAACTGCGCGGCCCAGGGGAGTTTTTTGGACGACGCCAATCGGGAACGCCCGATCTTAAGATGGCGCAGATGGGTGATTTGCGACTGCTACATGTGGCACGGTTAGAAGCGGATCGCATCCTTGAGCAGGATCCTCAGCTTGAGCGTCCAGAACATCGCTTGCTGGCGACGAAAGTTGCGGACTTTTGGGCTGACGCCGAGGGCGCAAGCTAGGACAAGACACGCTACAATAAGGCAACGCCGTTGGCCCAGGACGTAGCGGATGCTCAAGGGGGGTTGTATGCCGCGTGAACATTATGACCAACAACTGCGCGGGCTCCAGGACGACCTCCTGCGCCTGGCGAGTTTGGCCGAATCTCAGGTAAGCCGGGCGATAACCGCGCTCCAGAATCAGGATGTTGAAGAGGCGCGGCGCGTGATCGCTGATGATGACCTGATTGATCGTAGCCAGTATGCGCTTGAGGACAAGGCGCTGCTACTGATTGCACTGCAAGCACCGATGGCTGCCGATCTGCGGATGATCAGTGCCGTGATTTCGATTGCGTCGGAGCTGGAACGGATCGGCGATTATGCCGAAGGTATTGCCAAAATCACGATCCGAGGGGCGAACGCACCGCTGCTTAAGCCGTTGATCGATATTCCGGATATGGCCGAGCGGGCGCTACGGATGTTGCGTGAGGCCGTTGATGCGTTTGTGCGCCGGGATGTGGTGGCAGCGCGCCAACTCGCGAGCCAAGATACCGAGGTCGATCAACTCACGACGCGGGTGCAGGATGAGCTACTGTCGTTTATGCTGCGTGATCCCAAGAATATCGAGCGAGCACTGCATCTGATTTTTGTGGCGCATAATTTGGAGCGGGTCGCTGACCGAACGACCAATATTGCTGAACGGCTGGTCTTCCTGGTCACGGGCGAAGTGGTCGATTTGAACGATTAGGGTAGGCGATGTTGCAAAATATGCGGCGGATACGTTTTGTCGAGCTGCAACTGCTGATCACGGCGCTGCTGTTTTTTGCGAGCGGCTATGTACTAACTGCCGCAGCACGGCCCGGATCGGCCTTTACGCGGACGGCGCAAGGACTGCTCCAATTGTTGTGGCCATCGAGCCTGCCGCTGCTGATGTTTGTGGCGATCAGCTTTATTTTGTCGTGGCGCTTGCCGCGCGCCGATCAGCTGCTGCTGCCACTGGTGGCGGTCTTGGCGGGGCTGGGGTTGTTGCTGATGGCGCGCTTCCAGCCCAGTTTTAAGGCACAAGGTCTTCTGACACGTTATGGCAAAGTGGCGGACAAACAGACGGTGTTTGTTACGATGGGCGTGGCATTGCTCCTGTTTATGGCACTAGCACCGCTGGACCGGCTGTTTATTCGCATGCAGCGGATGTCGCTGATGGATTGGTTGAAGAATCACCGGTGGGTCTGGATGGTGATCGTGCTTTTGATGGTGGCGATCACCTTTGTGTTCGGTGAAGGACCCCCAGGCCAGGATCAGAAGCTGTGGATCGATCTTAAGGTCTTTCAGTTCCAGCCCTCGGAGCTGCTGAAGCTGGCGCTGGTGATTTTTATGGCATCGTACCTGGACGAATACCGCGAGGTGGTGGCGCATGGCTACCAGATCGGGCGGATTACGTTGCCACCGCTGCCGCACCTAGTGCCAATGGTGGGGATGTGGGGGCTGACCATGGTCTTTATTTTCGTGCAAAAAGATCTGGGCAGCGCGCTGTTGCTGTTTGGCATTTTCCTGGCGATGCTGTATGCGGCTACGGGCAAGGGGTGGTATGTGGTCGTTGGGATGCTGGCGTTTGCCGGTGGCTCGTATGGCTTGTACCGGGTGATCCCGCGCGTTGGGGAACGGGTGGCGGATTGGCTGAATCCGTGGGCGCAGGCGGCAACCAGCGGGTATCAGGAGGTGCAGGCGCAGTACGCGCTGTCGGCGGGGGGGGTGTTTGGCACCGGACTGGGGCAGGGCTCGCCCACCATCGTACCGGCGATCCATACCGACTTTATTTTCGCGGCGGTCGGGGAGGAGTTGGGGCAGGCAGGTGCGCTGGCGGTGCTGCTCCTGTTTATTTTGCTGATGTACCGGGGCTACCATATTGCGGTGAGTCTTAATGGGCGGTTCCGGGGCTTTGAGCAGCTATTCGCGGTTGGGCTGACGTCGATTATCGCCTTTCAGGCGTTCATTATTATCGGCGGGGTGTTGCGGGTGATTCCGCTGACCGGTGTGACGCTGCCGTTCCTGTCCTATGGAGGCTCGTCGATTTTGATTAACTTTTTGATTATCGGACTGCTGCTGCGGATCTCGGCGGGACGGTCGGCGTAAAAGCGCATGGATGTGGTAGTTGAGATGGAACGGCGCAACGACGTTTGATCAGTGAGAAGACGGTGCGGACGGGACCGCCACGGGCCTTTTGGCAGATGTGCTTCTGGGGTTGGGCGGCACTGGGTAGTTTCGAGTTTTTGCTGCCGTTGTTCGGGCAGGCGCTGCGGGCCGATGCTACAACGATCGGCCTTTTGTTTAGCGTGTTTTCGATCTCGGCACTGGGGCTGCGTGCGGGCTTAGGTCCGCTGTTGGATCGAGTGGCCAGACGGCCGATCTTGATCGGCGGCTTGGTGATGTATGTCGCCGCGCTGACGACCTTTGCCTTGGCGCGCACGGTTGAACTGGTGGTCGTCGCCCGGCTGCTGCAAGGGGTGGGGTCGACGGCGGTCTGGTTGACGGCGGCGGTGCTGCTAGCGGAGTGGAATGAGGGCGGCCAAGCGACGGGTTTCGGTCGTTACCAGATGATCAGCGTGTGGGGGGCAGGGCTGGCGACGGCGTGGACGGGGCTGGCGACGGCGTTATTTGACGCGGCCACGCGAGCCGAGATTACGCGCTATATAAGGCTGCCCAGCTGGTATCCGGCGCCCTGGTCGCAGCTCGCGCTGCTGCATTTGATCTTCGCGGGCAATGCGCTGTGCGCGCTGGTGGCACTGCTGATGGCCATGCGGGTGCACGAGTTACCGCGCCGAGCGCCCACGCAACGATTGCGCTTGCATGTGCCGGCAGTGCTAGTTCCTTTGATCGCGGTAGCAGCGATTAGTGGCATCGCGGATGGCTTGCTGGCACCGGTCCAAATTATTTTGCTGGATGCGCGCTTTGGCAAAGGATTGCTGGGTATCGGCGTAGTGTACGCGGTGCCGGGCATTATTTATGCGTGCGTGCCGGGTGCTGCCGGGCGTTGGGCGGACCGGCATGGGTACCGGAGAGCAGCGGCGATGGGGCTGCTCCTGCCGGTGATCTGTTATCTGTGGCTGCCGTGGACGAGTTCGATTGTAGGCTGGGCAGCGTTGCTGTGTGTGGAAGCATTAGGATTAAGTTTGGCGACGCCCGCGCTCTTCGCGCTCGTTGCGCAGGCTGCGCCGGTGGAGCGGGGGAATGGATATGGCTTGTTTACGTTTGCCGGGGGCATTGGCGCAGCTCTGGCGCAGGGGGCGGGCGGCTGGCTGTATGATCACGCCGGACGACCGGTGCCGTTTCTGATCGCCGGGGGATGTATGGCGCTCGGTGCGCTGGCTTGTCGCTATGTCCGCTCGACCAAATAGCGGTCGGTCCTACCGGAGAGCGGGGTTAGCGAAAACGCGCGGCGTTCCCCAGTAGGCCGAAGACGACGCAGAGGACAAGCGCTAGGATCAAAAACAGCGCAATGTGGATCCAGCCGATGACGATGCCGGCGGTGGCCAAGCCCTCGCCGGTTTGACGACCATTCGAGGCGCGGATCGAGCGGCGCGCCTGGTAGCCAAGAATGATGCCGATGACCGAGCCAATGAACGGTAATAGAAAGTAGGAGAGGACACTCATGACCAGTGACAGGATGGCCGAGGTATTGGTCACCGGGATGTAGCTGCCGCCCGGCATAACGTAGGCCTGTGGTTGGCCGGTTGGGATTGAATAGTTGGCATCAATATCAGAGCCATAACGCGGGTCGGGGGCCAGGTTAGCGGTCGAAGGAGTGGCGTAGGTCCGCGCGGAACCGCTGGCGGTTGGGTCAGAGCTTAGCATGACGGTTTGACCGGTGGCGGGCTGGACCGGTTGAGGCTGGAGCGGACTGCCACAGCGGAAACAAAAGCTGGCCCCCTCTTCATTTTCGGTCCCACATACAGGACACTTCATCGCGCAACCTCTTTAGCTCGTGTGGAGCGTATCATACCAATGGTACGCTCTGGTACGCAAATGAGCATGGCGTTTGGTACAAATACGTTCAGTTTTGGTACAGTCGGGGGATTTGTGGTACACGCTGCTTGGTACAAATAGGTTCAGCTTTGGTACGTTTTGGTGCATTTTTGGTACAAACACGTTCAACTTTGGTACATTTGGTACTGATACGCTGAGGGTGGTTTTTTGGTACAAGTTCGGTGAGGCGCAGGTTGCTTGTTCCATTGTTCGCAATGGGGGATTTCGAAGCGTCTCGAAGAGCGATTTTAGGTGATGGCAAAAGGAAAAAGCGTTTTGGAGGATGCAATGGAAATCAAGGATTTTCGTTGTTCTTTGTGCTTTGGGACGACCAAAAAACAATGAAAGATCAACGCAATAACAATGATTTAACAACCAAAACAATGGGAACAATGAGCGAAACGAGGGTATAGATGGGCGGCGATTGAGTGGTTGGTGACGGGTGAACACAAGGCGTATTATAGCACATCAGTTCTGCGTATTGGATGACAGGTTGATGACAATCTGGAGGTGCTAGCGGGTGGCGCGGCCTTCGTCGCGCAAAGGTTGGAGGTTGACGATCTCGGCGATCTCGAAACGGGGCGGCAGGGAATCAAGAATTGGACGGATATTGAGGATGGGCGGGAAGTAACCACAGCGGCCATGGATTGTGGCGATCAATACGAGGGCAAGCGGGGCTAGGCCGGGAGGATTGATGAGGAGCGGCTCGGTCTGCCATTCCACAGGTGATAGGTTGGCGGCTGCGACGAGTTCTAAGGCGGCATCGGCGAGGGGGAGACTGCGGTCGATGTTAACGGGTATGTCGCGTACCGTTGGTGATGTGCCGAGGAGTGCGGCAAGCTGGGCTTGGTGTTCGTCGGTGAGGGGATGGGAGAAGTTGAGGAGGAGCATTGGGTTACCCTCGTGCATAGGTAGGAAATTGTCGTGGTACATCGACACCTGCTTCCCGTTCTAGAATGGCACGTAAATCCTGCAACTCCTCGCCTGTTACGACCACGATCTGTCGTTCACGAGCCTGATTGCAGAAACGCTCGTATTGCTGCTGGTTGCGGGCACTAACAGTTTGGCTGCTAATGAAGATACGGCCAACAAAATTGCCGCCAACCATATTGGCCTTGGTACAGAGTTTGTCAAGATGCTCTGTTTCAAATGGCTGTTCCTCAGTTTTGCATTCAGCTATCAACAGCGATGCTAGATATGTAATTGCAAGATCAAGGTCATTTGTACCATACTCACCTGGAATAACTAGCCCGTAACAACAGTCATCGAAACATCCAACATCTAGCGCTGCTGCCAAAGCATATATTTCAAGCCATAGCCCATCCATCCATTGCCAAAGTCGACCATCAGGCAAGCGACAATGTATTACACCGTCGGCGTTGAGCACATATTCGTTTAGAAGCCCGGCCTGTTGTGCCGCCTCGCACCATATTGGTGTCATAGGATCACTCGGTAGATTCAAGTTGCGCGACTGCGTTATTTTGCCCACGTTAGCTTTAGCAGTACGTAGTGCTTCCCGAAACGCCATTGCGGATTGAGGATACTGCGCGAGTTGCCGAGCGAAAGCAAGCTGCTGGGGCGATGGATCTGGACCGACGGCTTTACTTTGCCGACCATAGACGGTAAGATAATTGGCAACCCCCAAGTGATATACTTCCTTAGAACCTGCTGTACCATTCAATGACGTGATGCGTCGTGTTGCTGTATCAAGATACCAAACCGTCGCACCGCGCTCTAGCCCAACTTTATAAGCAGCGATACTCATAATCGTTGTGGCACACGTGATATTGAAAATCCATGTAGTATTTGGATAGTTATCGAGCGCGGCTTGAATACCACTATACGTTTGTTCAAGTTCAAAAGCATCCACGACGAGCGGTGCGGCGACACCTTCGGGGCATAGTTGGTTGAGCACAGGTGCCACACGTTCCCATATTCCATTAGCTCGCATCGCTTCGTGTGAAGCAACGGGCAGAATGACGTCGGGCTGTAAATACTGCGCGGTCAGGATATTGGGAATTTGACGCCCACCGATCAGAACTAATAGTCCACATTTTGTCATGAGCGCAACTCTCTCTATACAAGGTCGACTTTCACCGCTTGCGAGCCGATACGTGGATCGCGCACACCGACGTTGTTGTATTTACCCAGCATATACTCGACAGGTACTTGGTAATCGCGACATGCGAGAACTGCGCCAGCAGTCATTGGTTTCGTGCCTCCAGTAATATCCACAACCAGCGGCAGGTCACCAAGTAAGCGCCGCGCCTGATCAAGTGCTTCTTCAACTGCCTTGTATGCCATCCGTGCCTGGTAGCCATCTTGGATCGGGATGGTATATGGCTCGGCACTGTTGGTTCGCACCAAGCGTTCTAACTGATCGGTCTTCCCATTTTTGACTGCTTCTGGAGAAGCTATGAGCCAGCAATAACGTAGCATCACCTCTTCTACATGTGACAAAATAGCGGGCTGTTCGGGTGTCTTGTCGATGTCGCCTGGTCCGACTAAAACAATGAGTCCTGGCTGTGGCTCGGAACGCCGCTCATCAGATACTAATACTTGCTGCGGCAGTTTCCGGGTCCGCCACCATAGGAGTAAGAGAAAGACTGTGAAGACAAAAATAACTAACGAACCGAGGACAATTTTCCAAGTCGTACTAGGTGCTGTACCTAAGCGGTCTCTGGCTAAGTCGTATACTCCGTTGCCAAGCACCGATAGAATGATAGACCCGAAGATAAACAGCGCTGTTGCTCCAGGATCGAATATTGTTCGTACGACGTCGGCAACAGTGCGTGGCCTCATAGCTGATCCTTCTTCACTCGCTCAAGTAAGAGATAGGTAACCCCACCTTGCTGCTCCTGGCGGATAATCCGTGCCCGAATGCCTCCTGACGCTTGACCCAATGATTGATCAGGTGATAACAGACCAATCACTGACGGAGGTAGCTTATTGAGCCGAACTTCTGCCCACTTGTCATGACGGAGCAGCGTGATTTGTCCAGTAACTATAGCTCCTTTAGATGGTGTAACAGATTGTTGCCCTTGAGCATCCTGGCCTGATGTTTGAGTCAGCATAAGACTACGCTCAGGCGTAGCGGGATCTGCCACAGCTAAATCTAAGCTCAATCGTCCGTACCCACTCGAAGTTTTCCCACCGATGCCCGCGTTGACCAATGCCGTGCCAAGAATCTCAAATGTGGCATCAACCCATACTTCCAGACCGGGCTGGGCAGTCAATGCAACGAGATAGGCACCGGTCGCACTCAAAAATGGAATTGGCGTTGGACTATCCCAATCTGCCGGAGCGGAATTCTTGTTTTGATAGTATTCTGGATGATGGACGGTCATCACATCGGCACATAGAGGTTGGTCCTCAACGGCAGAGCCTGGAACATACAAAGCGTCCCAAAAGATGATAAAGCCAGCTTGCTCGGGCGTACCAAACACAATCGCGTATGCTTCGCCATCCGGATGCCACTGTTTGTCTTCGAGTTGTTGTGTAAAGCTGGCTGCTAAACCCTTTAAAGCGCTTCCAGGAATGTATGGTACTCCATAGGTATGATGCAAGGCTACAGCTGTTTCCAGCACGCTCTCATCACCCAGGCCGATGACCATCCGGCCCTGTACCTTCGCTGACCGTGGACGTGCGCCGTGCTGAACCAATGCTTGTTGCCAGCGTTGATAATAGGCAGGATACATCTCGGGGACTGGAATTGTAACGGCTTGACGAATCAATTCCTGGCGTGCTTGTATGGTCGCCTGCCCCTGCTCGTGCTCGTGTGTGTCGCGTTCGCGTTGCTCCCTGAGGTATTTATCGAGCCACAAACCAGCATTTGTTGACATAGAGTGGCTAACGCCTGCCAACGTTGGGCGACGGGCAATCATGACAACACTCCGCTCTTACGTGTGTCAACATTCATCACCGATTCTGCAAATCGCTTATACCATAGGAGAGCTGCTAGCACTTGTTGGGTCAGCCACATGTATTCTTGCAGGCTTAATGTATGGCTCTGGCTCCGTAATGTTGCACGATTGGACAAACCGATCGTGTGTGCTACATCATCAAGCAATGCATCACATGCAGCATCTTTGCGAGAGTCTACAAATGCCAATGCCTGGGTGAGCCCCGCACTCAGAATTAAGATCGGTAGTTGATGAGCCATCGCTCCGTATTTGTCACGCAGTGGCTGATCAACCTGTGACACTCGGTCCCACGCACTCTGTGCATAGCGTTGATCACGCGTTTTCATCTTTCTTAGCCTCCTTGATCATTCCTACCCGGCACAAGCCACGACCCACAGTTGCTTTGCCACCTAATTGAATGGTTTGGTCCATCAAGGATGTGACCGTCTCGAAGACCTGCGCATCCGATAAATCACTCGCTCGCACTGGCGTGTATACGATCAAGCCGGTCAGGATACTTTCTGTAGGCAAGGACTCTTCGTACCATAAGTTGTTCGCGGTTTTGGTCGTTGCTTCCATACTGATACGGGCCGTAATTTCGGTGGCCGTTTTCAGTAAAAAATCGAAGATCGTATCATGGACAATGCAAAAGCGGCGATGGAAGAGTGATGGGGAATCCGGAAAAAAGGTGCGGCCTAACCATGCTGCCCAATTTTGATTATCATCTTCGGCTGAAATGCTTCGTAAACGAAGATCCAAGTCTTCGAGAATGATCTGTTGCTGGTTACCATGAGGCATCGTAATCAATGAGTCGTTCCCGAACACAATGCCTTCCGAAGATTCTGCGTTCAGGACAGGCTGTGGAATAGAATGGGGAAGATTGTTGATGTTGGCGTCATGTGCGTCACGCATAAAGCGGTGCAATACATAGGGCGAGGTCACCCAAGCGAAGGTGCCAACAAGCGTCCGCACAGGTAGAAGCAACAGCCGCGCGTCGCTAAACTGAGCCGATCCTGCAGTGCTCTGCGCACTATCATTGTCACTCGCGCGACCAAAGAGCCGATCACACATGTTGCTATTCTGTCCTGTACTGCAACGGTCACGGAGTGGACCCTTGAGCGACGACCCCGGCAAAAAGGGTATACCAGTAGCCTTCTCGCGGGCAATCGGCAAATCGATCACATCAATTCCCTGACCGGTTCCGGCATGTAATGGCGACAGGGCGTGTACGAAGAACAAGCGCGCATTCATCAGCGGTCTCCTACGCTAGTGTGTCGAGAAAGGCTTTGAGGATATTGGTTTCTCCTCCGAGCAAGGAGGTATGTCCATCTTTCGTCGATATAGCTAAGGATGCGGCGGGAGTAAGGTCTGATGTCACAGTCCATTCGGCGCGCGCACCATCCCTGGTCTTGAGCTGCAGAGTATCACCCGCTTGTACAGCATCCTGTACTGTACAGCCTTTCAGCAGCAACGCTAGCCCAACGGCCTTACCACCAGCGCAGGTTAACGGGCGCAAAATAAGGGGGCTGGCGAGGCGCTCTCTCTGCTTAAGCTGCAGCACAGTTTTGCGGGGATCGGCATGTGGAGCGTTAAGGTTGTGCCTGTTCCGGTCTTTGAATTGAGTTTCAATCGGTAGTCCAAAGACTGCTCGAGGAAACGTTCCTACGGGGAAATTGGGATCCAATGAGACAGGCTGGGCATGGCGCGGGTGGAGATGCTGTCGTGTCCACATGCGGATTGAGTCAGGCTCGGGCCAGTGGTTACGTCCAATTTGACGAGGGATCCCCGGCCCACCGGGAATCTCGCGCCGCTGTTGGCGAAACGCTTTGAGTCCTTCAATCAAATCGTTCCAGCGTTCAAATGCAAGGCGTGAGGGTTTTTGGTTGGTTTGATTGGAAACAGCTGTGACTCTGAGTGTATCGGTATCAAGCAGAGGATCGAGATGTGGTACAGCATTAGGCCATGTTTGTTCTTGAGTGAAACTGCTCTGCTGATGCGCTTGAAGGTGTTGCCTGATCCAAGCGTGTGCTTGCTGCTGGTCAGCGGGCGGCATATCAAGCGGGACTGGCTTCTTATCCGGTCCCTGCTGCACAGCAAGAAGTCGGAGTGCACCAAAGCCGCGCCGAGTGCGTGCCCCCAGTCCACCGAATGTTTCCCAGCACCAGAGCGCAGCTGCAATCTCTGGCTGTATGTCCCATTTCGTATTTTCGAGCTTAATGTTTTCAGGAAACAATATACGCAGCGTAAACTCAACTCCAGCCTTAACCCTTTTGGTTTCCACGTCTGCCTGGACCTCTTCTTGAGTTGGTTGGAGAGGAAAAGCAGCATATGCAGGGGCGACATTATTGTTCGCCCTCACAACTCGGCGGCCTTGCTGATTCGGTTGAATGACGAACGGGTAGCTATCCTCACCTGGCTTGATGCTAGAAACCACAATCTGCACCTGTGATGGTCGGGGCTGAGCAGAGGTGCTTGCGGCCCCCCATAACACATCTTCGTACCGCTTCATATCTGCTAAATGAGGCCCAAACTGTCCCCCACGACAGGCACGCCACCAAAAACGCAAATGCCCACGAATCGACGTACCGCGAATGAGTGTTTGAGGATCAGGCTCGAAAGGATCGACGCCACCCCCGCACAATGGTGTAATTAGTTCGTATTGTCGCTCCTGAACGATTGTGCTTGCGGCACTCAAATTCACCGCAGGAACGGGAGGGAATTTGTCAGTTGGCCGCATCGGTTTGCTCCTGTTGTTGCATTAGATGGAGTTGCCCATCCCAGCTTCCGATCAGTGCTAGGCCAAAGCCATCATGACGATCCTGGGCATCATCGCTGACACACTGCATCCAAATCTGATCGATCCACTGCTCAATTATTTCAGGACCGCCTGCTAGCTTTAGGAAATAGACCGTTCCAGCCGGTGCTAGACGACGTGTCGGCTTGGGACTCCCCCGACCCCCGTTGGCTGCAAAATCCCAGCCGGAAACAACCTGCGGACGTTGGAGCGCGACAGCTTGCACTGTACGTTGCGACCCATCTGATGCCCGCAACAACCATGCAGGCATAAAGCCGGCGCTGAAGCATGCAGGAGTCAACAGCAGAACACGGCAAAACCCGCTATCCTTGACAGCAGTGCGCAACTCAATGGGACATGCTAAGGGAGGAGTTTGGCGAAGTGATTGACTTACTCGCCAATCAACGATGCGGCGTTCGCCACCTAGTGGTGCTAAACCAGCACGGACTGCAGGTGAATCCTGATCTGTAATTAGAGCTAGAGCCATTCGCTCGCGTATAGATCCCGTGAATTCAAGGCCACGGGTCTGAAATAGTGCTCCTTCACGGGCTGCTTGGCTTGCGGGGTCAATGCTTACATGGGTACGCTGTTCTTGCAGAGGTCCATGTACGCCAAGCTCGGACAGTTTCACAGCGTCCTCCAGTTCAGGGTTCAACAGCCATTGTTTGTACCGTTCCCAGTACCAAAAATGCGGCGGGTTGCTGAGAGGCTTCCGTGGATCAGGCTGCAGCAGGCCAACTGGAGCGAGACCACCAGGTAGATTGGTTTCAGCGCCCTGCGGTAGAGCAAGTGGCACAAGGCGCTTACGAATAGCCGATGTAGCTTCGTTGGTACTAGCATCCGTCGTAACAGTGTTGGTTGTAGTAGTATCCTGCGAATTATTGGAAGCGGCAAGCTGCGGTGCTAAGAGCAATCCATCGGCAGGAGCAGGCAACAAGCAATTCTCGATCTCGTTCGCATCGTTAAGGACGACTAGAAGTGGTCCACGTACAGCGAGTGCCTTGACCTCATCGATTCGGCTGCGATCAAAAACGCCACGGCTATCGAGACCAGCGCGATTACGGAGACCACCGGTCGTGGTTGATGGAAAAGGGAACGCTAGGGATGAGGCGCGTGCACCCGGAATTGGTCCAAAGGGTCGACCATCACGTACGATCAATGGGTCATGGGGCTCAATGATCCAAGTTGTCATCATGCTCCTCGTGTACTCGGAGGTGGGAGATTAGCGAGATCGGCAGCATCTGCAAAAACACGGGCTACGATCAGTTCGTCTGCTAACTGACTAATTGTGACACGTTGCGCATCGATCATTTCGCCCAGCGTTTCGAGCGTTTCGTCAGTGATGGCGACTTGACCATGCACCGGACGTTTACGCTTTAAAATGCGGACTGTCTCCGCACGAAGCATCGGTTGAAGTACAGCTTGATTGAGACGTTGTGCCAGATCACGTAGTTCATAGGCTGCACTGTCAGGGACAGCATCCAGGCGATGTAGATCAATGAGTGTATCTACGCGTTTATCCATGGTGCCCCATACCCCAGAAACTGTTCGATCACCGCCACCACGTTTACTCACGACTACAGACAATGAGTTCCGGTCACGCTTCGCTCGCTTCTCTGCAGAACGCGCTAACTCAAGCGCATCTGACAGTGGTTCAAGATGATGACTCACCGCCACCCCAACCGATAGCGTCGGTGTGTGACCATTTTCATCGGTATAGCCTGAAAGCTGTTGATAAAATTGCTGGGCCAGTTCGTTAGCACAAGATAAGACCGTATGAAGTGGGACAAATGCCAGGACATCGTCGCCGCCAGCATAGACTAGTGATCCTTGGTGTCTTGTTTCCACGATCATGCGAACTTGGGAGGCGAAGGCCACTAGGTGTTGGGATAGTGCACGATGGGCCTCAAGGGTGGGTTGGTGATCAATAGTTGCGCCCATCCGGTCGCCATCTGCCAATAATAAGGCATAGTATGGCTCTGGCCGCTTGCCGTCGGCTACGGCATCAAGGAAATGCTTAAGTGACCTACGGGCTTGTGCTAAACCAGCCCGATCCTGCGCTTCAAAAAACTCTGGCAGGCGTTCTTCAAATAAGAGGTGTCCATCGTAATGGCCCCACTGTCCACTTGGGCGCGGAACGTTGCCCAAGTCTGCTTCCGCTACATCTAGTCCGCGTAATTCGTTGATATATGTGCCAATGGCCTGAGGGTTCGTCAAACGCTGGATCAACGGCAGTGCTGCCACATGTGATGTACTGAAAAAGCGGTCACCTGCGCCCCGATTGCCGTGGCGTTTGAGCAAACCCACTCCACAGAGTCGCTCGCCTTTACGTATGCCATAGCGACGCCGCAGAACTTGCTCACTCAGGCTCTCAAAGGCACTTTCTGGTATCACTGATTCACGTTGACCATCTAACGATGATTTCGGAACAGCCTTGCCCCACGTTACAGGATTAAATTCACGGGTGGCTTTACGGGCAGCCAGTAACGATTCAAGCTGCATGCGCGTGGCGCGGTAGTCTCCTAAAGGAAGTGCAACCCAGAAAAATTCTAGCAAGTCAGCAACTTGCGTGGTCGCTGTCGCAACGTCGAAGAGAGCATGATCAAGTTTACTATATGCTCCGTCCTTAATCTTCATGAGCTTTGCACAGACCGCATCCTCAATAGCTTTCCCGACTTCCTTGGGCGACTGCTCGATCACCGCGATTAGCTTGTTCGCCACGTTGAGCTCGCCATTGTTTAAGTCCATCAAGCTGTCGACCGCAGGGAAAATCAACTGGGCCGGTTTAGTGTGTTCAAGAATTGACACGGCCGCCGCCCTTGATAATTCGCTGAGGAGCCATGAGCCAAACCACAAGTCACGGCTGCGTCGTGCACTAGCGATGAATTCTTGAACTGGGCCAATTGAGACCAGCATGAGATAGGGCATGTTGGCGACTCCCTCGATTGCTCTAATCAATAATACAGATACAATTTCCCGAAAAGTTTCAAATTACTTGCACTTCTAGGGCGATTCGGCCGTGGCCGAAGACGCAGGCTTTGCCGACGTGCACGAGGCTGCCGGCGACGAGCACGGTGCGGATGTCGGGCGGGACGTTGTGGAGCTGTGCGCTGCCGAGGATGCCGCCCAGGATCATGTCGCGCGGTGTTTCGTCGCGGGTGGAGGTGCGGTGCCAGTCGACCCATTGGACTTGTTCGTGCGTTACTTGGATGGTGCGGGCTTGTTCGATGAGGGCGCGGTGGTCGACCGGCCAGGGCGCGGGGCCGTGAAAGGTGGCCAGGGCGTTGAGGCGCCAGCAGATGGCTTGGACGAGCGCGGGCGGGTCGATGCGGCGCAGCCAGTCCCCCCGGGTTTTGAGACGGAGCGGTGTTTGCAAGACGAGCCGCAGGTCGGCGGGCAGGGTGGCGGCGTGGGCAAGGATGGTGGAGGGGTCGTAGAGCGGGAGCGAGTCGATGTTTTGCGTGACACAGCCATCTTGATAGATGACGTCGCCAACCGGTCGCCAGGGTTGGAGGGCTTCGACGCGTTCTAGGCGGGCCGGGGTGTGGGGTTGACCGAGGCCCATGCGTCCGAGCTGTTCGAAGCCCCAGATGAAGTAGGGCAGATAGTCGATGCCGCGTCCGAGCAAGACGACGCCAAACTCTAGCGTTTCGCCGGCGATGTAGGCGGTGCGTGTATCTGACGGTGGTTCGATGACGAACGGGCGGGGGATATCTTGCAGATTATGGAGCGCTGTGCTGTCCGGTGGGTGGGTGGTCTCGAATACGGTGCGGTAGGCACAGGGCGTCGGTATGGAACAGGTGGCGGACGCGCCCCAGCAGGATGGAGGACAGGTGCCGCGTTGAAAGGCGTAGCCGAAGCCGCCGCGGAGCATGCCACCTTTGAAGGCAGGAAGGTGGGTGTCTTCGAGCAAGCGCAGGGTCATGCGCAGGCGTAACACCGGCAGGTCGGGAAGGCTGAATTGAACACCTGATAATGACTGGGGGAAGGCCATTCTGGATGCTCCAGCATGATGTCGTGTTCAGGATGGCGTATATATTACACGAAGAGGACGGGGATGTGCAAGTAGCGTTTTAGGCCGGATCTCATTCCTTCTCTTCGGTCTGACCCGCTTCCGTCACTACAATCGTCGGTTCTGCATCAGCGATCACTTGTTGAATCAGCTGCTCTAGATTACGTTTTGCTTCATTGAGTGTTATCGCGTTCATCTCTTACTCATACTACTCGGGTAGAGGATGAGGCTGAGGCTGAGGCTATTGTAGCAAATTCGGCCCGACAAAAGCATCCGCGCCCGCGTTTCAAACCCCTTCCGAGAGCTTTGCAGAATTCCCTCGTACTCTCGGGCTTGACAAAACGTCTGCGTTCCATCATCTTTTAGTGCGGGACGTGCGAACGT
>JACDGP010000252.1 GCA_013821605.1 Herpetosiphonaceae bacterium | reverse complement strand
GTGTGAGTGGTTCTGCTCGCTGCAAGTATACATTCTGTCCTCAGCATCCGACAGCAACCGTATGATCACGCTTTGTAGCAGAGCGCTCTCAAAACTGGCACACTTCTGGTAGTATTTTCAGCTTAGCGGGTGCCGACGACGACCAGGGATGGCGGCAGATTGCGCACGACCAGCCGTGCGATCCTGAGCGAAGAAAAGTACGAGCGGAACAAGCTGAGGCGGAAGGGCGTGTACTGGAAGGCCACAAAGCGGCCGCCAGGGCGCAGTGCATCGTGAGCAATCTCTAGGATCGGCTGCGCGTCGGCTGGTGATAATGCGCCAAACGGAATGCCCGACACAATGCAATCGACATGGTCAAGCTGGAGCCCACTCAGACGGCGTCGCAAGCCCTCGGCTGACTCGTTAAAGACCATGACGCGCGGATCGACCACCCGCTGCCGGAGTCGCGTTGCGAACTGCGGGTCAATCTCGAAGATGAGCAAGCGGGCGGCGGCCGGCATGCGGCGAATGATTTCGTTGGTCATGACGCCGGTGCCTGGGCCAAACTCGGCGATCACATGGCACGAACTCACCTGTGCCGCCGCAAGCATCGCCCGCGTCAGGTACCGTGACGAAGGAACGACCGATCCGACCGAGCCGGGAGCAGCCAGCCACTTACGTGCGAAGAAAAGATGGTCCTGTGATCGGCTCGATTTTATCTCTCGCCCCAACGTGTGATACCTTTCACCTCAATGGCACTACGGCAACCATGCTGTATATCGTAAGTATAGATCCATTCCGATCTACTGCAGGCAGGAAGCTAGGACGATCATGACCGAGGTGCTCGAACGTGGCGAACATATCTTTCTGCGACGGCCGGAGGCGCAAGATGCCGCCGAACTGATTCAGCTCAATAAAGCCAGCATCGAACTCCATACGGGCTGGACAACACCGCCAACCACGCCCGAGCAGTATGCGATGTACCTAGAGCGCACGCAGCACGATGATTTCGCAGGTTTTTTTGTGTGCCGTAGCGCAGATGGGGCCATCGTTGGCGTCGTTAATCTAAGCCAAATTTTCCGCAGCCCTTTTCAGAACGCCATGATGGGCTATTACGCCGGAGCACCTTTCGCAGGCCAGGGCTACATGACCGAAGCGGTTGGACTCGTGCTCAAGCACACCTTTGAAACTCTCTTGCTCCACCGCATCGAAGCCAACATTCAGCCCGACAATCTACCCTCGATTGCCTTAGCCAAACGACTTGGCTTTACCCTGGAAGGCTACTCACGGCGCTATCTTCAGATTGGGGGCCACTGGCGTGATCATGAACGCTGGGCGATACTAGCCGAGGATTGGGAGGTTAGCCGCTCCCGGTAGTTCCTACGTCTCGCAGGATCGCCATCACCAGAAATCGCAAAAACGGATTCCAACTAACCTCTGCATGGTGCTTCCTACGTCTCGGAGCGAGCAGCAAGCAGGATTCAGGAAGCAGGAAGCAGCACATCCGTGCGCACGCGAGGGGCCACCACTACCCGAAAACCGAGGATGTTGACGTCGAGGCCGGGATGATACCAGTTCCGCGCCCCGCAACGAACAAATATTCTATTATTCGCATAGCTTCCGCCACGTAGAACCCGGCTATCTTCGTCATGAAATGGCTTCGCTGCTCCTACATATGAGTGCCAACCACCTGCAGTCCACTCCCAAACATTGCCAGCCATATCGAGTGCACCGACCGGACTCGCTCCCTGGGGGTAGCAGCCAGTGGGTATCGTCCAGCGCCAACCCCGCGTCTCCCCATCTTCCTCCGTGGCACCATAATCGGGCTTCCAGTCATCACCCCACGGGTAGCGACGGGCGTCACCTCCACGCGCCGCTGCCTCCCACTCCTGCTCATCCGGCAGCCGGATTTCGACATCCAGCCGGTCGCCGAGCCAGTGGTAGAAGGCGACACACTGGTGCCAAGTCACTCCGGTGACCGGCTGATTGGGCGCGTTAAGGTCAGAGTCAGTGCCAAACGTCGATTGTTCACCGCCCGCTTCAACCCAGGCTTGCCATTGGGAGTTCGTGATCGGGAAGCGACCGATCCAGAAGGGCTCAGCGACTTCAAAAGTATGTTGAGGCCTTTCGTAGTCGTCGGCATCGGGATCATCATCCGTGCTGCCGATGACGTAGCTGGCGGGCGGGACTCGGCAAAGATAGCCGCCTGTCACGCCGTCAACCAATGCCGCCTTGATTTCGTTTTGCCACTCTTCAATCGTTACCGGGAAACGCGGATCGCCGATGCCGCCAAGCAGGAAGCCGGCCCGGACGCGCTCCTGTACAGGGAGGGGTTGCGCCCGATCTCCTAAGAGGGCCTTGAGGCCAGTCCGCAGCACGTCTTGGATGTGCTCCACATCGATCAGCGGTCGGAGTAAATCCCAGTCGCGCTCCTGCCCGATCTCTGCCGCCAAGATCAGGTCGCGATACCAGCGCTCCGCAGGCTTAGGCCTGCCACGCTCATTAGCGTTGACGAGGCGACCGAGGATCGTTTCGATACGGTCAGCCGCCATCGACGCATACTGGGTGTGGATGGCACCGATGCCAAGCATGATAGGCTCTCGCCAACGGTCATCGGCACGCTGCTCCATGACGCGTTCGACTGCTTTAGATCCTAA
>JACDGP010000153.1 GCA_013821605.1 Herpetosiphonaceae bacterium | reverse complement strand
CGCGGCGCTCCTGGAGTGGAGCACCGACGGCCTCGAGGCCTGCGGCCACCGCGTCGATAGGCGCTAGGGACGCGGGAGCAGTCGCGACGGTGCCCACGAGCAGTTCCTGTAGTTGCAGCGCGCCCTCGGGCGGGAACAGCACCTCACGTTTGTCGGCGAAGTGCCGGAAGAACGTGCGCTCCGTGACGCCCGCCCGCTGGGCGATCTCTGCGACGGTGGTGTTGTCGAACCCGCGCTCACCGTAGAGCGCGAGCGCCGCCCGCTCCAGTCTGCCGCGACCATCCGCCTCCCATCTACTCATGCCGTCATTCTACCGCAACACGGTCTTACCATCGGCGACTGTCATGACGTGGTCTTTCGACGCATGCCGTGCTTCCGTCGCGACGTTGCGGCAACGTCAGTGACTGTCATAATGTGGTATAGTAATGATGTCAGTTTATGACATAGACCTGGAGGGAAGCTCCTATGCGTATCTTTGTTACCGGTGCGTCCGGTTGGATCGGTTCCGCTGTCGTTCCCGAACTCATCGCTGCAGGCCATCAGGTCGTCGGACTCGCCCGCTCGGATGCCTCGGCCACGGCGCTCACCGCCGCAGGGGCAGGGGTCCAGCGCGGCACGCTTGACGATCTCGACAGCCTGCGGAGTGCAGCTGCCGCGTCGGATGGCGTGATCCACCTCGCGTTCAAGCACGACATCGCCTTCTCGGGGGACTACCAGGGCGCGACCGATGCGGATCGGCGCGCTGTCGAGACGTTCGGCGAGGCGCTCGCAGGCACTGATCGACCGTTCGTCATCGCTTCTGGGACGCTCGGGATCGCACCAGGGCGCGTGGCAACCGAACGGGACGGACAGAGCCCCGATCCGACTATGCTCGCCCTCGGCGGCCCTGGGACCCGGCTGGATACGGCACAAGTGACGCTCGCCCTCGCGTCTCGCGGCGTCCGCTCGTCTGTTGTGCGCCTTCCTCCGACGTGTCACGGCGATGGCGACCACGGCTTCATGGCGACCCTCGTCGGCATCGCCCGTGACACGGGCGTCTCCGGCTACATCGGCGACGGCTCCAACCGCTGGCCGGCCGTACATCGGCTCGATGCTGCACGCGTCTTCCGCCTAGCACTAGAGAAGGCGCCGGCGGGATCGGTGCTACAGGCGGTCGCGGACGAGGGCGTGCCGGTGCGCGCCATCGCTACAGTGATCGGACAGCATCTTGACCTCCCGGTGGTCGCCATCTCACCGGAGGACGCCGGCGCGCACTTCGGGTTCCTAGCCGCCTTCCTCGGGGTCGACAGTCCGGCTTCGAGCGCGCTGACCCGCGCGCTGCTGGAGTGGCAGCCGACGCATCCCGGGCTCATCGACGATCTCGATCAGGGCCACTACTTCCACAAGCTATCTGTGTGATCAGCTGCGCCAGATTCGGAGCGCCGCTCGTGACTCTTGGCCGCTGTGGATGGCCTGACGGCCAGAAGCGCATGGCGAGTCCAGGTGCGCGCTTGCTTTCTCAGCAACGCACAGAGCAAAGGTACCGATTGGTTCGTGCGCATAGACGAGCCGGGACGGGGAGGAGGGGCTGATGGTGATGGTCGTGGCGGTAAGCTCAATGGATTGGAGATGCAGCTGATTGAGCGGCAGTAAAATGGTTTCGATAGACATAGATACTATGGAGATCTCCGTTCGATCGGTATCCTTGTCTTTCAGTGTAGTATCCTTCGACCAGCTCCCCAATTCCTCTACTATCCAATCGACACTGGTTGTGTAAAGGATCGTTGATGTCAATGGGGATGAGCCTGCACTGACCGACCACGGCTTCATCCCACATTCAAATCACTGTCTCCATCCTGCCAATGGAGATAACCAAAAACGCCAAAGATGCTGCGCTGAGTACACTCCTTACTGCCAAGCGAATCAAGGTATGGGATATACAGGGGTAAGCACCCTCGATCAGCGAGTCCCCACTGTATACGGCAGTCATACCTCGTTGATACGCAGCTTATGTTGGAGGCGTTCGGCATACGCTGCCCGCAGTTCGGGAGGCAGTTCGTGATAGGTATGCTCCAAATCTGCTAGTTGCTGCAGATAGGCGTCGTTGGGAAAGCGGGGAATCACGTGGATATGGTAATGCCAGACAGTTTGATCGCCTACTGGCTCGTTGCTTTGCCATACCGTAACACCAGCACAGCCCAGCGCGGCTTTCATTGCCAGTCCCAGAGCACGAGTGAGACTGAGAATCTGCTGACCCAACGCCGTGGGAAGGTCATAGAGGTTTTCGTAGTGGCTATTCGGAACAATCAGGGTGTGACCATGGTTCGTCGGAAACTGGTGCGAACAAATGAAGACCGTGAGATCACGGTCACGATACACAATATCTGTCTGACGGGTGTAAACCTGCGCATGTTCTTGGCCGTGGACCACCAAGCAAAACGGGCAGAGGTAGTTGACGGGAGCGTGGAATGCCATACCGTATCCTCACATTGACAGATCATCTGCGCAGCCAGCACATTATTGTTTCGTTGCCAGGATGAGCCTACCACCGGCGCAACTCCTAAGGCAAGTTCACCAGAACTCTGGCCTTTCCAACCCTACGGACATGAGGGCTACCTAGGCCGAGAACCTAGTCGAAGGATTGATATGCTCGTCGTCCCTTGAGGGGCCAACAAAACGAAGAAATTTGCTTGTTGTGTGGGGAACGTGCAGAGGAGTGACGGCAGACCGATGGAGACCGGTGGAGGTCTTTCACCGACACAAAAAAGTGCTATACTTGCCTCACGCAGGGCACTGTTCTACGCCTTACGGAAAGGAGGCACACGCATGTTAAGGTTTGCAACCAACGTTCATCAGCGCGTGCGCCTCGTGAATCACTAAGCAGTCTACATCGAACAGTTCTCGTAGCAGCAGACGTGACGGATGTCAGCGTCATGAGCCCTGTCTGCTAGTCGATACTTGTGCTGTAGACGGCCACGGGCGCACGTAACCCTGTGGTCGTTGGTCTTTTCCTTGGCTACGGGATGGTGTTGCCCGTGGCCGTTGTTTGCGCCAGCCACGGGAGACTCCGTGGCTGGCGTTTCTGTATGTACGAAGCGCAGAGCCATCCGAATACTGAAGTCACGTCAGGAGAATCAAACCCATGAATGACGCAAGTATGTGGCGACTAACACTGGCTCAAAAGGTTCTTGCACCCTATGTTGCTAATCCCAAGGTGCGCGTGGTCGAGATCGCAGGATCAGTTGGCTATGGTTTTGCCGACCGCTACTCCGATCTTGATGTATTGGTTTTCTGGGATGCGCCACCATCCGACGAGGAACGCATGGTCGCCATCAAGAATGTGCAGGCAGTCGTAGTATCCTTCCATCCGTATGACGATCAAACACAACAGGGTACCGAAGTCTACTTTGTCGCGGGCGATCCAGCAACCGGCATCATGTTTGATGTGTCTCATCAACTGGTTGCAGGTGTGGAGCAACTCTTGGCTGAGGTGCTCGACCAAGGCGATAGCATATTCAAAAAGCAACGTGCAGTAGGAGGCATCCAGCACGCCGCAGTGCTCCACGGAGCCGAACTCGCCGCCCAATGGCAAGCACGCGCAACGGTCTACCCGAACGCACTCGCGCGTGCAACAGTCCAACAGTTTCTGACATTCGGCCCTCACTGGACGCTGGAGATGTTGGCGGAGCGCGGTGAGGTGCTCTTCCTGCGCGACATCTGTTGGGAAGCAATCTACAAGATTCTACCGGTGTTAATGGGGTTGAACGGGATCTATTATCATTCGTTCAAGTACCTGCATCGTCATTTAGCAAATATACCGATTGCGCCACCCGATCTGTGGCCGCGTTTGCTGCAAGTTCTACGAGCCGATGTGCATACCAGTAGCGATCTCCTACGCGCCTTGATCGCGGAAACATTTCTGCTCGTTGAAACCCATCTACCGGAGCTTGATACAACCGAGGCACGGCAGCGCTGGGAGCAACCAGCACCAGCCAATATCACCGCTGTCGACGGCACGCGGCAAGCGGTACTACGCCAAGCTACCTCGTTGTATGCTGCCAACAGTGCCATACAGGCGGTGATCCTTACCGGGTCAGTCGCGCAGGGCTATCCTGATCGTTTCTCAGACCTTGATCTCATAGTTGTGTGGACCGAGTTGCCATCAGTGGAGATACGGCACGGACTCCTTAGACAAGCTGGCACGAAGGTACAACAACTCGACCTCCCGAATCCAGAGGAACCGGCATCAGTGGATTACTGTGATGTCGATGAGATTCGTCTCGATATTCGCCACGTCACTGTGACCGAGATCGAGGGCCTGCTCCATGATGTACTCGAGAAGGCTGACACGGCTCTTCCCAAGCAACCTCTGCTTGCTGGTCTCCAGCATGGTCGTGCGTTGTATGGAACAGCCCTTGCCCAGCAGTGGCAGGTGCGTCTTAACAGCTACCCTCCGGCACTCGTGCACGCCATGGTGCGTGAGCACCTTGATTTTGGCCCGCACTGGCGCTGGGAGGGGCTGGCAGAGCGCGATGATGTGCTCTTCCTCTATGCCTGGATGCTCGGTGAGTTGAGGAACATAGTCACCGTACTAGCCGCATTGAACCACATCTACCATCCGGCACAGATGTGGGCAAACTGGTTTCCAAAAGTTAAGTGGTTCGACCACTTCGCCGCCAGCCTCCGTATTACGCCAACCGACTTTGCTGCTCGTTGCAAACAGGTTTTAGCGATGGAAACACCAGTGGCGCGTGCAGTTCTGTACGCCTTAATCGAAGAAACCTTCACGCTAGTCGAGATGCACATGCCAGAGATCGATACGGCGGCCGCCAAGGTAGAGTTTCGGCATAGGCGCAAAGGCTGGGATCAAGCCCCAGATAATTTGCTGTCGTAACTGCCTGTTTGGGGAGCACTTGTCCTCCACATACGTAGCTGCTACACTTGCTGAGCGACATTCTTGGGGAACACGCTGGGAGGCAAGCCGCAATGCCGAGGGCAGCAACATATACATTAGTATGGCTTCCGCAGTTCTGTAGCTACGCGATACGCGATGCAACGAGCGGTGAACAAAGCATGATGCCTGACTCGGGCGCGTGGCATGTATGGCTCGACGCCCATCGTTCCTTTGCCTTTGATGGACGCTCAGGGCACTTGAACCTCCTGAAAGAGGCGCGGGCGGGAAGTGGCGTCGGGTATTGGTACGCGTATCGCCGTATCGGATCACGCACCATCAAGCGCTATGCCGGACGTAGCAGCGAGCTAACGACCGCCCGACTGGAGGAAATTGCCGAGTCGCTCAACCAGTCGGTCGTGACCGAGCCTGCCGCCTCGCATCCTCTTGTGGAGCAGCCCCGCATGTCCCTCCCTGCTCCCTCGGAGCAGCTGCTTGCGGCCAAGCTTCAGCTCCCGCGCCTCCATAGCACATTGATCGACCGTACACGACTGCTAGTCCTACTCGAAGAAGGGCGCGAACGGGTGCTGACGGTGATCTGGGGCCCGGCCGGCTTCGGCAAGACGACCTTGGTGCGCCAGTGGCTGCATGCAGAGCCACATGCCACGACGGAGTCGAACGAACAGGGCCGAACGGGGCAACCGCCCGTCGCATGGGTCGCGCTGGACACCGGCGATAATGATCCGATCCGTTTCTGGCGCTACGTCATCACGGCCTGCTGGTCGTTCGGGGCCGAGGTGGGTGCTACAGCGCTGCTTCAGCTCCAGCTGCCGCCAGGGCCGACATTCGATCCATCGCCGCTCGATCCCGCCTTGACAACGTTCCTCAATGCGCTCACTGCGACCACGAGCCGTAGGCTGTTGGTGTTGGATGACTACCACCTGATCACCGCACCCCGCATTCATGAAACGTTGACCTTCTTCCTCGACCACCTGCCCACTGGGCTGCATGTGGTGATCATGACGCGCCACGAGCCTCCCCTGCCACTGGCACGTCTGCGAGCGCGGGGTGACCTGAACGAGGTATCCCTCGCCGATCTACGTTTCACCTTAGAGGAGACCGAGACCTTTCTTGAGCAAAATGGCACGGTTCTGCCGGCGCATGCGATCATGCTACAACTGGAGGCACAACTGGGTGGTTGGGCAGCTGGGCTGCGCCTGCTAGCGCTTACATTGCGGGGAAGTGCGACGCCCACAGCCGTTGCCGCAAAGTTGGCGACCTTCGCGGGCAGCCAGCGGCCCATCCTGCAATACTTCGTCGCCGAAGTGCTAAGCGCGCAACCCGCGCCGCTTCAGGATTTCCTGTTGCGTACCAGTGTGCTGACCCGGCTTTCGGGACCACTCTGCGCTGCCGTGACCGGCGTGCACAATGGTGCGCAGCTACTGACTGAGGTGGAGCAAGCCAACCTGTTTCTGGAGCGCCTGGACGATACCGGCAAGTGGTATCGCTACCATGCCCTGTTCGCCGAGGCGATGCAGGCGGAGGCACGTCACCGTTTAGGAGAAGAGTGCATACGGCGTTTATCAGATACGGCCAGCCGCTGGTACGAAACGCACGGACTGCTCGCTGAGGCGGTCGAGGCGGCGCTCCAAGCCGAGGATATGCTGCGAACTGCCGAACTGATCGAGCAGATCAGCGTGACGCCCTATCTCACCCTAGGAGCAGTATATATCCATGCCGCCTCGGAGTTCCATACACTGCGGCGCTGGCTGGAACAGATCCCTCCTTCCGAGTTCGAGCGACGCCCATCGCTTCCCTTCAACTATGCGCTGGCCCTGCTCTTCGCCTCGTTTATTGACCAAGCGCGCACACCGCTGGCCGTGCTGACGCGCATCGAAGCGCTGCTTGACCAAGCGGAAGCAGGCTTCCTGCCCGTCGCTAACCGTGCCAAGCTTGGCCAAATCTATGCCTTTCGCGCTCTGCTTCTGCGCCAGCGTGGCGACATGCAGAACGCGATGGCGGCGGGACAGCTTGCGCTCGCCCATCTGCCGGACGATGATGTAGCCTGGCGCAGTATCGGCCTTGATGCTGTCGGCATGGGCACAATGGCAGATGGCATCTTCGCCACCGCCGAGGCAGCCTTTAGGCAAGCACACGCCCTGTGCGAGCGCATCGGCAACCGCTGGTGGACACGCACCAACTACGCCCTGCTCAGCTATGTATTGCTCGAACGCGGGCAGTTACGCCAAGCAGACATGCAATTTCGCCGGATGTTGGCCGAGGCGCGCGAGGAAGCCGACCAAGACGATATCGCGCGTGCCCAACTGTGTTTGGCGCTGATCGCGTATGAGTGGAACGATCTCGACACCGCCCGACAGCTGGCGAGCGAGGCGCTTGATCTGGGCGAGTTTCTCGATGACGTGGATGTCTGGGGGCGTGCTGCGATCACCGTCGCCTGCATCGAGCACACCCAGGGTCAAACCGCGCTGGCGCTTCACCGCCTTGCATCGCTGCTCACTAGGCTGGAGATTGGCGTCACGCCACTGTACGCTCATATCGCACGGGAGGTGCAACGTCATCGCGCTCGGACACAACTCGCCGTGAATGACTACGCAGCGGTACAGCGCTGGATCGCTGAGCGTGGACACAATTCAACATCGGTGGCACGTTTGGCCTGGGAACGGGAGGAGCGCGTCATCGCTCGCCTGCATATTGCCCAGGGTACGACTGATGCGGCGCTGCAAATACTCCTCCCGATGCTCGCCCTAGCGCAGGAGACAGGACGAAGCCGCTGCGTGATCGAAATCCGGCTGCTGATTGCCCTGGCCCAAGTTGAGTGCGGACAGCACAGGGAGGCCTGCATTGAGCTACGTAATCTTCTTTCATCTGCCGTGGAAGAGGGCTATCAGCGTCTGTTCTTGGATGAGGGCGCGACGTTGCGGGAGTTGCTCCATTCCGTCTATGTCGCCGAGCGGGAGCCGGGACTGCGGGAGTACATGGAGAGAATACTGATCGTGATCGGATCGGAGCATGCGCTTGCGGATGGCGTGGGGTCGTCCATGCCCTCGCCCCTAATCGAGCCGCTGAGCACACACGAGCGTCGCGTGCTGCGTCTGCTCGCAGCCGGACATTCCAATCCCGAAATCGCTCGTGAGCTTGTCGTCTCGGTCAACACCATACGTACCCATGTGCAGAACATCTATCGCAAGCTGGGCGTGCATAACCGCGTCGCAGCCAGTGAAGCCGCACGCCGCCTCGAACTATTACGGAGCGGTGCATAAACAATCATCCGTACGATCATCAACCTGGATGATGCTCGATCATCCACTCACGCGCTACGCTTCCTCCATCAATCGATGATATGGAGGAGTGATGCAAACAACGGTAAACTCACCACACCGCAATTCGTTGAGCGGCAAAGCGCTGCTGCTGCTGGTTGTGACGGTATTTCTCAACACGATGGGCATGACCATCATCGGCCCCGTCGTGCCATTCCTGGTACGTCCATATGTCCATGATCAGGCGGCTCTCGCAGCGGTCATAGGTTGGCTGACCTCGACCTACGCGATCTGCCAGTTCCTAGCAGCACCGGTACTCGGTGCGCTCAGTGATCGCTATGGACGACGGCCCCTATTACTTCTTTGCCTGCTCGGCTCGGCCATCGGTTACGTGTTGTTTGGCCTGGGCGGCGCGCTGTGGGTCCTGTTCCTCGGACGGATCATCGACGGCCTGACGGGTGGCAACTTCAGTATCTTGTTCGCGTATATCGCTGACCGGACCGAGCCGGAGGAGCGTGGTGTCCTCTACGGACGCATCGGTGCAATCTCCGGGATCGGCTTCCTGCTCGGACCGGCCATCGGTGGCTTCGCTGCCCGTTGGGGCTATGCCACACCCGCATATCTAGCAGCTGGCCTTTCCTTGAGTGCCATGTTTTGGGGTTTGTTCATGCTGCCGGAGAGCCTTGCTCCGGATCGGCGCACGACGGAGGTGCACATCCGGACGCTGAACCCGTTCGCACAGGTGCGGCAACTTCTTGCACTGCCTGCCCTCCGTTGGCTACTAGTCGCCGGCTTCTGCTATGGGTTACCGTTCGCCAGTCTCCAGGCGACCTTTGGCGTGTTCATCATCCACAACCTCGGCTGGGGACCGGAGCGCATCGGTTTCATCTCGGTCGCGGTCGGTGGCATGGACATTCTTGTGCAAGGCCTGCTGGTGGGACGGCTGTTGCCACGCCTTGGCGAGGTGAGCCTGGCGATCCTGGGCTTTGCCGGTGTGCTAAGCGGCTACCTACTGATCAGCGCCGTGGCAGTAGTTCCGTCACTGCTCATCGTGCTGGCGGGCGTCGCCCTCTTTGCCGGCAGCGGTGGTCTAGTTGAACCTGCGCTGGGCAGCTTATTTGCCCGTGCCGCCGGAACACGCGCGCAGGGTGCCGTGCAAGGTGGCGCTCAGTCCGTCCAGTCGCTGGCGATGATCATTGGGCCGCTCTGGGGCGGCTGGCTTTACGCACGCTTCGGCTCCGCCACGCCCTATTGGTCAAGCAGCATCTGGATCGGCCTCGCGATCCTGGCCGTCTACTTGGCACTGCCTGCTATCCGCGCTAACCACTCGGTGGAAACCGAGACCGCCATAAGCATGTCAAATGCCTAGCTGATGCCCTCAACGCGTCTGGTATGTAGGAGACCTTCCTGCCACATGGGGAAAAATCCGCACTAAGTTTGGAACACTCATTCAAAGCTGCTATGCTCCACGTAAGCGACTTCGTGCAGGTCATACGTTCTTAAGGAAGGCCAGTGTCAAATGGCCTTCCACACAGCGTAATCCTAACGATGGCATTAGCTGCTACGATAATGAAGAGGGCCTACATGATTGCCTTCAAGGTGTGCCCTCAAGATAGCACGGGTCTATTGATTCTCGAAAACACGTTCCATACAAAGGGTGGTCCCGCCCGCCACATGCATTGCGTCAGGACGAGTGGTGCTACGCGATTGAAGGCGAATTCATCGTTGAGCTAGGAAAAGAACGCATCACCCTCCAAGCGGCTGACTGCCTCCTTTCACGTCACCCGGAGGTGATGGTGACATCGTTGGCGGAGCCTGCGACTTCGATGTCATAGCACGGGGTAGTCACTTGATAGCCAGGGCTTTGCAGCCGCACGTCGTTGCCCACATCCCTGAAGGTCTGATCGTCGAAGACCAATGCGGAGGAGATCCAGCCCTTAAGGTGGACGCGTGCAGCGACGCCTGCGGGACGCCAAATAGTGATCCCTGATACTCCCCCGCTGATCCGTATGGGAACCGTGCCGGAGGGCGTGGGAAGCTCCAAGCGGATCATGCTTGCCCCCGCCTTGACCTCCAGCCCGGCGAGATTGAGGCCAAGAAGCCGTGCTTCGATCTCCGATGCTCCCCCCTGGATCACGATCCGCCAGGGGATGGCAACGCTGAGGTTGACCTCCGCCACGCGTTGCTCCCGACCCGGAACCCACAGACGTCGTGGGTAGCGGATAGTGACCCCCCCCTCTTTGGCCACGACGCTCGGCACCTGGCCCTCGAAGCGGGCCTGATAGAGCTCGGCCATTGCTTCGTCCGCGCGTACGGTGAGTCGGGAGATCCCAGAGGAGACGACGAGCCGAGCGCTCGAAAGCTCTGCCAGAGGTGCGGAGAAGATTTCCCTCTCGCCTAAGGGCGCTTCTCGCAATCGGACGATTTCCTTTCTGGATACTGTGTTGCTGCGCTGAAGAAACTCCAGGAGGAGGGCCATCTGCTCCTGATCGTAGTGCGACGCCATTTCCCTCCACGCCTTCCCGATGGAATCGAAAAGAGGGCCGACCTTGTGCCTGTCGTCCGAGCCCATTGCGAGCCTCACGATCACTCTGCGGCCATCGTTGGGGTCGCGCTCCCGTTGTACAAGCTCGGCCTTCTCCAACCGGTTGAGTATCCCGGTAAATGTCCCAGTGGTGAGGCCCATGAGATCGGCAATCTGACCAGCGGAAGCGTCCCCGGTGCTCTCCAGGATATCGAGAACCTGCATGTCCGTATCGGTCATCTCGATTCGAGCCGCTGCCGCCCGGAAGAAGGAGGCGCCGAGGCCATAGCACTGCCGGAGTTCATGCACGAGTTCTCCGAGGACCTCCGTCTGTTTGTTCTGCGAACTACTTGACAATGTTTCTTTCTCCGTCTATGATAGATTTATCTTGAAAAGCGAGATAAGTATTGGAAAATTAGCTAGTATCTCTAATGAAAATCAGCGATGCTTGCTGGATATACAAGTCGTTTGCACTATAACATAGGAAGGTGTGCTGTGTCATGATGATTGAAACACGAGGGTTGCGCAAGTCGTTCGGCGACCACGTGGTGCTCGACGGCCTCGACCTGGATGTGGCTGAAGGGTCGATCTGCGCGCTGCTCGGCCCTAATGGTGCTGGCAAGACCACGGCGGTTCAGATCCTGTCCACGCTCATTAGCGCCGATAGTGGCAAGGTGGGAGTTGCCGAGCACGACGTGGCTCGGGAGCCCGATGCGGTCCGCGCCGTAATCGGCGTCACCGGCCAGTTCTCGGCGGTGGACAACCTGCTCACTGGCGAGGAGAATTTGCTTTTGATGGCAGCTTTGCACCACCTGGGCCGAGCTGAAGGGAGGCTTCGAGCAGCTGCACTGCTTGAACGCTTCGACCTGGTGGACGCGGCCAGGAAGACGCCCGCCACCTACTCCGGCGGTATGAAGCGTCGGCTCGACCTCGCGATGACCCTGGTCGGCGACCCCCGCGTTATCTTCCTCGATGAGCCGACTACCGGGCTCGATCCGCACAGCCGTCACACCATGTGGCAGCTCATCCGCGAACTCGTGGCCGGAGGCGTCACGATCTTGCTCACCACGCAGTACCTGGAAGAGGCGGACCAACTCGCTGACCGGATCGCGATTCTCAATCACGGGAAACTGGTTGCCGAGGGGACCCCCAACGAGCTTAAACGCCTGATCCCTGGAGGCCACATCCGCTTGCAATTCACCGGCGCACGCGGACTCGAAGCAGCCGCCCGCACCTTGGGCGAGGTGGTGCGTGACGACAACGAGCTCACGCTCCAGATTCCAACTGACGGCAGCGCCCGGTCACTGAAGACCGTGCTCGACCAGCTCGACCTCGCAACGATCGCGGTCGACGGAGTATCGCTTCACACGCCCGACCTTGACGACGTCTTCTTCGCCCTCACCGGCCACCCCGACACCCAGAAAGGCCATGTACGATGAGCAATCTTTCCTTAACCATGCGCGATTCGGCGACCATGCTGCAGCGCGATGTCCGCCACTCGCTACGCAATCTCCCGCTGACGCTGATGAGTGCCCTGCTGGTGCCGATCACCATGTTGTTGCTGTTCGTTTACGTGTTCGGCGGTGCGATAGGTGCCGGCGTGGCATATAGCGGTACCTACATCGACTACGTTGCGCCCGCAATCATCGTTATGACTGTGGGCAGTGGAGGCGCGACGACCGCGATAAATCTCTGCTTGGACATGCGCGAAGGCATCATCGCGCGCTTCCGCACCATGGCGATCGCCCGCTCCTCAGTGCTGACGGGGCAGGTCCTCGGAAGCCTGATCCGGACGATGATCACGGTCGTCCTCATCATCGGGATAGCCCTGCTCATGGGCTTCCGGCCCTCTGCGGGTCCCGTCGCCTGGATCGCGGCGCTCGGGGTCATCGCGTTGTTCACCTTCGCACTCACGTGGATGTCGGTAGCGTTCGGCTTAGTAGGCAAAACGCCCGCAGGAGCTAATAGCCTCTCCCTCATCTTCCAACTCCTGGCGTTCACCAGCAGTGCGTTTGTCCGCCCGGACTCGATGCCAGTTGCGGTACGCCGGTTCGCTAAGTATCAGCCCTTCACCCCCGTCGT
>JACDGP010000152.1 GCA_013821605.1 Herpetosiphonaceae bacterium | reverse complement strand
CCCTGGAACGTCCAGACTGCGCCCAGCAAAATCATCACCACACCAACACCGACGAAGCTCCAACGCATGGCGCGTCTCCTCTCTGTTGAGCTGTACAATAAGCTCCCGCGTAAGGTCGCCGTGCTACGCTACAGTACACATGTTCCCTGACCGTGGTTTGCTCCTACGACCAGTTTTCGTCCTTGAAAGAAGAGTATGCTGCACTATCATCTAATCGACCACGCTTGGTTCATTATAGATCGAGGTCGCCGTGCGATCTAGCGAAGGGCCGCCCGGCAATCTCGGGCGACGCTGGCGGACCATAGCTTGGTCGGTCTCCGATGCGTTGGAACGCCGCCAAGCACCGCTCCTGCGCCTGGTGCTCCGCACGTGTTTGGTGTTCATGCTCCTCGCCTTACCACTCACGCTGTATGACACACTCCTACTTGAACCCCGTGGGTCAAGCGGCCTCACTGCCGCTGCGTGGGCGCTCGCATGTCTCCTGGGTGCCTGGACACTCCTGCGCCGCAACTTGTTTCAGCGTGCCATGCGCGTGGCCAGCGTGGGGCTGGTCATTGCCGTTGGCCTGCCGTTACTGCATACCGGTCTATTCGGTGGCGGCCTGCTGGTCTTCGCCTTCGCGATCCCCCTCATCCTCGCTGCCCTCCTCGCCGACCGCCGCTTGCTGTTCGTGACTGCCGGGCTGATCCTGGTCACGGTGGAAGGCATTGGCCTACTCGAATGGTACCTACCGACGGCCTACCCCCTATCCGCCCCAACGCCTGCTGCCTATCCTCTGCTGCTGGTCGGCTTTGCCATGTTGTTGCTCCTCGTGAGCGCCTTGCTGTTGCAATGGGGTGGGTCGTTCCGCTCGGCGTTACGGGAAGCGGTGGTGCGGGAGCAGGAGATTTTGGAAACGTATGCGTTGCTGGAACACACTGTCACCGTTCGGACTGCCGCGCTCGACGAAGTCAACCACGCCTTACGGCAAGCGAACGCTGAACTGATCCACCTGTCGTATCGTGATGCCTTGACCGGCGTGGCCAACCGCCGCCAGTTTGATATGACCCTGACCACGGAATGGCGGCGGGCCACCCGCTCGCAACAGCCCCTATCGCTCTTGCTGCTCGACATCGACGATTTCAAGCACTATAACGATACCTACGGTCATCTCGCGGGCGACGCATGTTTGCAACAGGTTGCCCAGGCCGTGCAGCAACGCGTGCGGCGCAGTGGTGATCTGGTCGCACGCTACGGCGGCGAAGAGTTCGCGGTGCTGCTACCAGGCAGCGACCTAGCCAGTGCCGGCGCGTTGGCTGCGACGTTGCACCAGGCCATCCGCGACCTTGCACTGCCCCATGCGAGCTCGCCTACGGCCAACATAGTGACGATGAGTGTGGGGGTAGCGACCGTCGTACCACAGGCCGGTGAGCGCGAGACGACCCTCGTCGCGGCGGCGGATGCAGCCCTGTATGCAGCGAAACGAGGCGGTCGGGACCGCTGGAGCAACGTCCCATCCCCACCACTCACTTAGCCCGCCGCAGCTACCTCAACCAGCCGGCGCTCCAAGAAACGCCGCTCTGCTGTGTTTTGGCAGAGTTCTAGCGCCCGCACATAGGCGCTCACCGCTTCTTCATACCGGCCACAGCGCCGCAACAGATCGGCGCGTGCGGCGTGGAAGTGATGGTACTCGGACAGCGCGGCGGCCAGTTCCGGGCGTTGGAGCAGGGCAATGCCGCAGGCCGGCCCCTGGGCCATCGCCACGGCCACCGCTCGGTTCAGTTCGACCACCGGCGAGGGCGTCAGCCGCAGGAGCAGGGCATACAGCGCGACAATCTCCTGCCAGTCTGTTGCCCCTGCCGTGCCGGCCTCGTTATGCAGCGCGGCGATCGCCGCCTGGATTTGGTACGGACCGGCCCGGCGCATCGCGAGCGCACCTTCGAGCAAACGCACGCCCTCATCAATCTCGGCACGATCCCACAGACTGCGATCCTGCTGCTCCAGCAGCACCGCGTCGCCGTCCGCGTCCACCCGCGCATGCTGCCGGGCATGATGCAACAGCATCAACGCAAGTAGTCCAAAGACCTCGGGGTCGGTGGGCACCTGCGGTTCGTGTCCGAGTAGCTCAACCAGCACCCGTGCCAGCCGGATCGCTTCGTCGCACAACTCCTGGCGGATCAGCGCATCGCCCGAGTTCGTAGCATAGCCTTCGTTGAAGATCAGATAGATGACGGCCAGCACTCCGTCGAGTCGCTCGGGCAACAGCGCCAGCGGCGGCACGCGGTACGGAATGCCAGCGTCATGGATCTTGTGCTGTGCCCGCACCAGCCGCTGCGCCATCGTCGCCACCGGCACCAAAAAGGCCGCCGCGATCTCAGGCGTCGACAGACCGCCTAGTGTCCGCAGGGTCAGCGCGACCCGTGCCTCAAGTGCAAGCGCGGGGTGGCAGCAGGTGAACAGCAGCTTCAGCCGCGTGTCGGGAAAGTGCGCGCCCTCGTCCTGCTCGTCGCTCCCCGCTTGCTCCAGCGCCGCGAGCGCTTCGAGCTGCCCCTGTTTACGGGCCAGTGTCGCGTCCCGGCGCAAACGGTCAATCGCCTTGCGCCGCGCGATGCTGCTAAGCCAGGCCGCAGGGTTGCGCGGGGTACCATCTACCGGCCATTGCAGAAGCGCGGCGATGCAAGCGTCTTGCAGCGCATCCTCGGCCAGTGTAAAGTCATGGGTGGCAGCGATCAGCACCGCCAGGATCTGACCGGACTCCTGGCGGAAGACCTGTTCGATACTGTGCGCGACACTCTCCATTACATATCCCTGGGTGGGACCCCAGGCGTATGGGGTCCCACCCAGACCTAAGCAGTGCTACGCCTCGCTAAACTCCATGACCGGGCGCACCTCGACGCAGCCGCCCACGGCATCCGGGATCTGGGCTGCCATCTCGACGGCTTCATCAAGATTGTCGCATGAAACCAAGTAGAAGCCATTGAGTTGTTCTTTCGTCTCGGCGAACGGTCCGTCGGTCGTCATAGTCTTGCCATCGCGCACCCGCACCGTCGTCGCCATCGCGACCGGCAGCAGTGGATCGCCTCCCACGATCTTGTCCTTGTACCGTTCGCCGAAGGCCATGTACTCCGCCATCATACTACCCTGCTCCGCCTCGTTCAGGCTCGCCGTCAACTTCTCATCGACATGGATCAGCAACGCGTAACGCATGTTCGCTCTCCCTTGGTGGTTTAGCCACGAGCCGAATGCCCGTCATCTTAACGTCGCAGGGCACTGCCCAAAATCGACACCCCGACGGGACGAATACTTATATCTGCAGCATAGTCATCAGGCCCAGAAACCGGCCATAACGCTCTGCTGCGCTGGCAAAGGCTTGCTGCTCAGCGGCGCTCAGGCTTACGAATGGGTTTGCGTTGATAATCACCATATTGTGCTTGAAGGTTCGCTGCCAAGTACCTATGATGCGACCGTCAAGCACCATGATATTGTTAAACAGAATATTGCCCCGCGCATCCAACTTAGGCGTGTGGGCTGCATCAAACACTGCACTGCGGTCCGTGTACGCGACAATGTACTCATCATAATTCGGCAGCAAATACGCTTCCGGCGTCTTCTCCGTAGGGACCGGCGCCGCGACGAACCAGTAATGTTTGCCATCGACCAGTTCTTGGCTAAGTTGGGACTTGACCATCTCAAGGCCGGCCTTAGTATCGGCGACCGTCAGGCCCGACCACCAGCTATAATCTTGCAAAGTTGCCGGCCCATGACTGGTAAAGTAGCGCCGAGCCAGTTCGGCCAAAGCTTCTTCACGCTGGAGCATAGGCGCCGGTGGCACTCGCTCTTCGAGCAGCGCATAGGTCGGCTGCTTGCCGCGCCAAGCGCCACTACAGACCAACCCGTCTAATTCAGCCCGCATCATGATATGGGTAAAGCGCAGCGGATCGGCCGCAGCGATGCCGGCTTGCTGCAGACCGACGAGTAGCTCCGGCCGTGTCAACTGCTTGGCACCCTGTAATGCCTTCATCAAGACGCTGTTACTCTGACGAAACACAGCATCATCGAGTTCAAGCTTGCGATACCAGGAGCCATTGAAGGCATTGACGCGCGGTGCCGTGAGCGCCAGCAGCCAACGAATATCGGTCGGGGTGACAAAATGCCAGGTGGGTCGCATCACATGCGTGCGCAGAATTGCACCCTCGGAGCAGGCTTGCTCGATCATGGCATCGGTCGCGCCTTGGACCCGCTGGCCGACCGCCCATTTCGCGGCCGCATAATCCTGCGCCTGGACGGCACCGAGCCACTGCACCACCTCAGTCGGCTCGGCAAACGGCGTTCCGGCAAGGTGCTGGTTAAGCAGGCGCCGGTGGGTAATGTCCACAGTTGTCATCATCCCAAGTATAATCCCTCCTCCTACGTGCTACAATACGCCCGCTTCGCTCTATACCAGCCAGTGCCTACAGCCACCAGAAGGAGATCGTCGTTGTCGCAAGGACCCGAGGCTAAGACCCGCACCGAACTGATTGATCCTGCGCTCAAGAAAGCCGGTTGGGATGTTAACAATCCCCGGCTGGTGGGCTTAGAGGTGCCTGTAGACGGCACGTCACCTGAGGCCTGGCAACAACAAAAGCAGGCGCTGCAGGAGCGCGACGCGCCGTATGCGGGATCGTTGCCTAGCGGCATCTGTGATTATGTATTGTATAGCGAGACGGGCGATATTCTGGCGGTTGTCGAAGCCAAGAAAACCACGAAGAATCCACAATTGGCAGAGGCGCAGGCTGTCTTTTATGTGGACGAAATCGCGCGGCGCCAGAGCTTCCGGCCCTTCGCGTTTTTGACCAACGGTCACGAGATTTATTTCCTCGATCCCCGGACCGGAGCGCGGCGCTTGGTGCAGGGCTTCTTTTCGCCCGCCGATCTCGCCAACATGCGGCGCATTGAGCAGGAGAAGCTGCCACTCGCCTCACTGCCGATCAACCCCTCGATCACCGACCGCGCCTACCAGCACGAGGCCGTGCGGCGTGTCTGCGAAGCCTTCGATGCTGGCAAACGCAAAACGCTACTCGTGATGGCGACCGGCACAGGCAAAACACGCACCGCGATGTCGATCATCGATCTGTTTATCCGGGCCAACCAGGCGCGCCGTATCTTGTTCGTGGCGGATCGGGATGCACTGGTTGAGCAAGCCTTAACGGATGGCTTCAAGCGCCACATCCCACACGAGCCCGCTATGCGGCTGCGTAGCCAAACCCCTGACAACGAAATGACGGCGCGACTCTACGCCGTCACGCTGCAGACACTCAGCCAATGCCTTGATCGCTTCACACCCGGCTATTTCGACTTGCTGATCTTTGACGAGGTCCATCGCTCGATCTTCGACAGGTGGAATGAAGTGCTCCATTATTTCGATGGCCGGATGGTTGGTCTGACCGCCACGCCCTCGACCCTGATCGATCACAACACGCTGCTGGAGTTCGATTGTACGCAGGGCGTGCCGACCTTCGTCTACGACTATCCCACGGCGATCCACGAAGGCTATCTGGTCGATTACACCCTCTATAAAGCCGAAACACGCTTCCAGCGCGCCGGCATTCGCGGCGTTGATCTGACCGAGGAAGAGCGCAATATCCTGATCGAGCAAGGCATCGATCCCGATAACCTCGACTACGCCGGCACCGATCTAGAGCAAACCGTCAGCAACCTGGATACCCTCCGCCAGCAATGGAGCGAAATCTGGGAGCACTGTTATAAAGACGAATCCGGCCAGTTGCCGGGCAAAACGATCATCTTCGCCATGACGCAAGAGCATGCGCTCCGGCTCGCCAACGTCTTCGCCGAAATGTATCCCAACCTGGCGGATCTGGTGCAAGTCATTACCCACCAATCCGAATACAAGGGCACCTTGATCAATGGCTTCAAGCGCAAGCCGCTGCCGCGCATCGCGATCTCGGTCGATATGCTGGATACCGGTATCGACGTGCCCGAAGTGGTCAACCTCGTTTTTATGAAGCCGGTGCAATCGCAGATCAAGCTGCAGCAAATGATCGGTCGTGGCACGCGCAACAACGCGACCTGCAGCCATCCCGAACTGCTGCCCAACGGCCACAAAGACGACTTTCTGATCATCGACTTCTGGGAGAATGATTTCAACAAGCAGCCCAACACCGAGAAGGTTGCTTCGTTGCCTGTGCTGGTCACGATCTGGAACACGCGCTTACGACTGCTCGAAGAATGGCTGAAGAGCGGGACGACCGCTGATCGCGAGGCACTCGTCGGCGACCTGCGGGCGCAGGTAGCGCAACTGCCGCGCGATGCCTTTCCGGTCAAGAAGCTGTGGCCGGAGATCAATGCCGTCTGGACGGATGAGTTCTGGCAGTATCTGCCGCTGGCCAAGCTGAATCTGTTGCGCTTGAAGGTCGGTCCGCTGCTGCGCTACGTGGCCAACGTAGATGTCGAGGCGGCCACGTTTACAAGCAAAATAGAACGGCTCAAGCTCCAAATCGTGACCGGCAAAGACACGGCAACGACCCTAGCCTCGATCAGGGAGGATGTGGCGCGCATCCCCAGTAACTTGGTACAGAACGACCCGCAGGCCAAGCAGGCGATCAGCCTCTGCTTGTCGCCTAGTTTAGCGACTGCCAGCCCCACCGAACTCCGGACGGTGGTAGCTGCGCTCGCTCCACAAATGAAGAATCGCGCCAGCCAGCCGAACGCCTTCCTGGTACTCGATCTGCCCGATTTCATCGCCAATCATGGCTACATCCTGCTGCAAGGCGGCAGCCAGCCGGTATATGTGGCCGAATATCGCAAGCAAGTCGAGCAGCGCGTGCTCGGTCTGGTAGATGACAATCCAACCTTGCAGGCCCTCGGTAGCGGTATGGAGGTTGGCGACGCGAAACTGCTCGACCTAGAGCGCACACTCCGCCAGGAACTGGGCGGCGACCTACATCTCAATGAGCAAAACATTCGCTCGGTCTATGCCCTCAAGGTCGATAGTCTGCTCGGCTTCATTCGGCAGCTACTGGGTTTGGAGCAGATTCCCGATTACGCGGAGATCGTGCAGCGGCAGGTAGACGGCTTTATCAAACGCCATACCTTCGGGGCGAACCAGATTTTGTTTGTGCGGACGCTCGGCAACGCGATTGCGCAGCGACGGCGCTTTCAACCGGGCGACTTGTTCAAGCCGCCCGTCAGCAACGTGACCCAGGCCGTCGATCAACTCTTCGCTCCGGCTGAACTGGAAGAGGTCGTCAGTTTCGCCCGGTCGTTATCAGTAAGGGAAAGCTAACGTGCTCACCGATCCCAAACTCCGTTCACAAGTCGATCAACTCTGGGATAAATTATGGGCTGGCGGTCTCTCGAATCCGCTGAACGCGATCGAGCAGCTGTCGTATCTGTTGTTTTTGAAGCGGCTCGATGATGCCGAGACCCGCCGCGAGGTTCGGGCGAAGTGGGAAGGCACACCCTTCACACCAACGCTACCACACGAAATGCGTTGGAGCACCTGGACCTACCAACCGGCAGAGATGATGCTGCAGCATCTCAAGACCAAGGTTTTTCCGTGGCTGACGACCTTGGGCAGCACGGGCAGTTCCTTCAGCGAATATATGAAGGATGCGGTCTGCTTGATCGCCAAGCCGAGCCTGCTGGTCGAGGCGTGCAACCTAATCGATCAGATGGAAATATCGGCCCAGAATCAAGATGTGCAGGGCGACCTATATGAATACCTGCTGAGCCGCCTGAACACCTCCGGCACCAACGGCCAGTTCCGCACGCCGCGCCATATCATCCGCATGATGGTCAAAATGATCGCGCCGCAGCCGAGCGAGCGCATCGGCGACTTGGCGGCGGGCACCTGTGGCTTCCTGGTAAATGCCTACCAATATATTCTGGAGCAGCACACCTCGCCCAACCTGCTCAAATACGACGAAGCGGGCGAACCGCACCGCTTGGTCGGCGACCTGCTGACCGACGAGCAACAGGAGTTCTTGCAGCAGCATGCCCTCAAAGGCTACGACAACGACTCGGGCCTGACGATGCTACGGATCGGCTCGATGAACCTGATGCTGCACGGCATCGACTCGCCGCGCTTCTTTTACCAGGACACGCTCTCGAAAGCCTACACCGAGAAACGGGCCTACGACGTGATCCTGATGAATCCACCGTTCAAGGGAGCGATTGATAAGGGCGATGTCAGCCCGTCGCTGCCAAGCACAACAACCAAAACGGAACTGCTGTTCCTGCACTTGATTCTGCGCGTGTTGGACATGGGTGGACGCTGTGCGGTGATCGTACCCGATGGCGTGTTATTCGGATCGAGCAACGCGCATGTGGAGGTGCGCAAGGCACTGATCGAACTGAACGGACTGGACGGTGTGATCTCGATGCCCTCGGGCGTCTTCAAACCATATGCCGGTGTATCGACGGCAGTGCTCCTGTTTACGCGTGGTGCCAAGACCGAGCGCATCTGGTTTTATGACATGGCGCACGACGGCTTTTCACTAGACGACAAGCGCGTGCCGACGCCCATCGATAACGACATCCCCGACATCCTCCACTGCTGGGAGCAACGCCATAACGACGCGTTCGATGCCGAGCGCCAAGCACGGGTCGCCCAACTCCAAACGCAGGTCGCGCCGCTCAAAGCCGAGCGGCTCAAACTCCAGGCCGAGGTCAACCGCCTGACCTTCGAGCACGCCATCGCCGCCGATGGCGACGAACAGACACTGGCATTGATGGAAGCTGATAAGAGCAAACTTGCGGACCTGGAAAAGCAGATCGCACCACTGCAAAAAGAGATCGATGGGCTGACGCGGCAGTTCTGGGTCACCAAGCAGCAAGTCGTCGCCAATAAATATGACCTGTCGGCCAGCCGGTATCATCAGGTTGAGCAGGACGAAACGTACTACGAAGACCCGAAGGTGACGATGGAGCGGCTGCTGAAGCTGGAGCGGGTGATGGCTGATACAGTGAGGGGGTTAAGTGAACTGGTCGGCTAACCTAGTACCACTCGGCGAGCTTGGGAAAATCGTTTCTGGCTCGACTCCCGATAGTCATGTTAAGGAGTATTGGGGTGGTACTATTCCTTGGATAACCCCTGCTGATCTAACGAATCATGAGGGGATTTACTTTCAAGGGAAGCTCCGGCAGATTACGAAAGAAGGTTATGACAGCTGTTCAACGCAGTTACTTCCAGCCGGCTCTATATTGTTCAGTAGTAGAGCGCCGATTGGTCATTGTGCTGTCACGACCTTTGTGCTGTGCACGAATCAGGGCTTTAAGAGCATCATTCCAAACGACAAGCTTGATTCTGTATATGGGTACTTTGCTCTCAAAGCAGCAACGCCACACATTGTCGCACTGGGTCGAGGAGCAACATTTGCGGAAATCAATAAAGAGATTTTTGAAAGTGTTAGTATCCCTCTCCCGCCCCTCCCCGAACAACAGCGCATCGCCGCCATCCTCGCAAAAGCGGATCGCCTTCGCTGGCTGCGACGTTATGCGCTGGATATCAGCGATACGTATTTGCAGTCGGTGTTTTTGGAGATGTTTGGGGACCCGGCGACGAATCCGAGGGGGTGGAAAATAAGCTCCTTAGGAAAACACTTGGCTTTTATTACCAGCGGCTCGCGGGGATGGTCTCAGTATTGCGGATCGTTTGGAACTAGATTTATCCAATCTTTTGATGTTCAGATGAATAGCATCGCTGAGGACCACTTGACCTTTGTCAATCCACCGCTTACAGCTGAAGCTCAACGAACACAAGTACAACCTGGCGATGTATTGCTTACGATTACAGGCTCTAGAATTGGTCGAGTAGCTCCTGTTCCAACTTCGTTAGGCCAAGCTTATGTTAGCCAGCATGTAGCTATCTTACGGCTAAATGGCTCACTTTGCCCGTCCTTCGTATCAATGTTTTTGTCCCATGAACGGGGAGGTCAAAAGCAGATCGGTGCTCTGCAATATGGACAGGTAAAGCCGGGATTAAACTTCGATCAAATTCGTTCATTTGAAATTCCATTGCCGCCTCACGCCTTGCAAACCAGATTCGCTGGCATCATGCAAAAACACAGACGATTACATAACCAGCAAAAGGAAGTAGTGCGCCAAGCGGAGCATTTATTTCAAACGTTGCTGCACCGGGCGTTTCGAGGGGAGTTGAGCGCGGTGGGAAGGTGAACGCACCCTAACCTTCGGTAGACAACTCAGACAAGAAGGAGTGTAAGAAGGCATGGGTCTGCTTGCACTGTCTGTTCTGTGGGGCTAAGGTATTGATATAAACCTCGGCAGCTAGAGATAAGGATATATCATGACAGAGCCAATGTTTTTCGAGGAGATCAAAGAGTGGTCGGAACGGAAACTTAACATTCTCAAAAAATATTTAGAGGGTGCTACCAAGATCCTCGGTGGCCGGGGTCTTGTTTATTATGTTGACGGCTTTGCAGGTCGAGGGTGGTATGGAAAAGAAGGCGAACCACAAACTCCTGGCTCTCCATTACAAGCTGCCCAACTCGCGCAACAATATCAAGCAGAAGCTAAGCCGTATCAGATGCGGTGTATCAACGTAGAAAGTGACCCACAAAGATTCCAAGAGTTGGTACGAGCTACAACACCATATGCCCATCTCGTTACGAACCTCCCTGGCGCGTTTGCCTCGAATATCCCTCGCATACTAAAGGACACTGGAAACTACCCTGTTATCTGTTTTTTAGATCCATTTGGGGTAGATGGGATGGATTGGCCGGATGTCCAACGACTAATTGCTCGTCAAGGGATTACAGATTTGTGGATTCGCTTTGATGCAAATGAGGTCCGGCGCCGCGATGGTTACTATTCTCAAATTGGAACGACCGTTGGTGCTGATAAACAGTTTGATATTCTTACTCGCGTCTATGGCATTTCCAATAGAGATATACTTCATCAGCAGTTACAAGCGCCAAGTCAAGAAGCTCGGAAGCAACGGGCTGTCGATCTCTATTTGGAACGGTTACGCGAAACTTTTCGACGGGCAAAGAAGCAAGGCTATGCTGAAGCCTACCGGATCGGATCGTTGAAGGAGCAAACAAAATATTACTTAGTTTTTGCCGGGGCGAGTGCGAAGGGCCTTGTTCTAGCTAACGATATTGTTTACGGTATAGAGGAGAATTATCAGCGGGAACTTGAGCGCTATAAGTCTCCCGATCAGGTTTCAATGTTTGATCTGTTTGACCCAACTGGAGAGGAGCTGTTCAAGTCAAAAGTAGCAGATCTGAAAAATGTCATTTGGCAAGTATGTAAAGGAGAATCTCTAACACGTCGCGAGATTCAGGCACGGGCAATTGGGCGGAGGTTCGGCATTATAAAAGGACCTCACATGACCCAAGCGTTGAAGGAACTCAAAAACGAAGGTGTTATCGTACATAGTAATGGGATTCTCAGTGATGATCAAACTGTGTTCCAATTCCGACCATGAACTAGCAACGTCTTCTTAGGTAAATCGATTTCTGACCAACTTATTGACATAGGCGAATCCTAGGACTATTATTGACCTAGATAGAACGTAAGTTCTAGCATAGTTACACTATGAGAGCGTGATGTCTCTGAGGCTAAAAAACTGCTGTGAGTCAACAATCTGCCATTGAATGGACCGATCATACTTTCAACCCCTGGTGGGGCTGTATTAAGGTCTCGCAGGGCTGCAAGCACTGCTACGCGGAAAACCTCGCCGCACGGTATGGTCATACTGTATGGGGACCAACAGCTACGCGCCGTACATTCGGTGAGAAGCATTGGCAAGAGCCACTGAGATGGAATCGATTGGCCGAACAAGCGGGGAAGCACGCCCGAGTCTTTTGCGCTTCGATGGCCGATGTTTTTGAAGATTACCCTGCCCTGGAGGGTGAACGCCAGAAATTATGGGCTTTAATTGGCGAAACACCCTGGTTAGATTGGCAGCTACTCACCAAACGGCCCCAGAATGTAGTAGAGATGGCCCCATGGACAACAATCTGGCCAACGAATGTGTGGATCGGAACGAGTGTAGAGAGTCAAGCCGCCGCCGATGAGCGAATTCCTATTCTTCAAGCTATCCCTGCCCACGTTCGCTTTTTGTCATGCGAACCACTCTTACGTCCCATTGACAAGATTGACCTCACTGGAATTCACTGGTTGATTGCTGGCGGCGAGAGTGGCGCAGGTGCTCGGCCCTGCCAACCTGAATGGGTGCGTACACTCCGGGATCGATGCTTGACAGAGGGAGTCCCTTTTTTCTTCAAACAGTGGGGTGGAAAAACATCGAAATCAGGTGGTCATGTGCTCGATGGTCACGTATGGCACCAGTTCCCAGCTTCCTTAGAAGTAGAAATGGTGAGTGCTACAGAGTAGATGGCTCTATACAAAAGGTCCATTCGTGTAGAATCGAGCCTTTTCCCGATATAGTTCGGACATTTTCAAGAAATATTCGTCATTTAGGACGGCACAAATCGGAAAGGACGTGTACACTCTGGCTATGGATTACAACCGTAGTGGGAGGACTATATGCCGCTTGATTGGGATCACGACGCCAGGGAAGATCATGTGGACCGCTACCTTGGAGCACCGGTTTCAGGAGTTGAAGATAGACTTACGACTTTTGTCAAAGAGTGGAAGACCGAACTCAAGCGTATGAGGGGAGAGTTGCAACCATCTCGCTCCGCTACACAACTTGTTAACGTTACGTGGCAAGCACTGGCACAAGAATGTGCACGAATTTTTAGAGATATTCCGATTGAGCACCAGGAAACATTGTTCTATATATGACGGCCCGGTTTGTCAAGACACGAAAAGTGCGAATTTCAGATAGGGGTCTCCTTTCGTTCATGTCGTGATCGTGGTGGTCTCCCGCACGCCGCAGGATGAGCGG
>JACDGP010000251.1 GCA_013821605.1 Herpetosiphonaceae bacterium | reverse complement strand
TTCCAGTGATGGCATTCTTCATTATAGTGCATTAGGACGCGATAGGATGTTAACAACTATGACCACAGCCTGTGCTACACTACATTTACATCGGTGTGGATGGATAATCAGGGAGGAATGCAAGCATGCCTGACATTATGAGCGATCCCTTTATGGCGGATCCCACTGCTAATCGTGTGGGCCAAGCGGAGCTGATCGAGGGGATGGGCGGCGAGGGTGATGCGTGGGCTAACTATAGTGATGATGAAATTCGCAACTTCGTCACGGAAGCTGGAACGGATACGGTGCCTACAGAGGCGACGGCCTTCCGGGCACGCCTCGCAGATGAAGCGAAGCGACGCGGTATCACGGTCGACTCGTTGGGCTAGCTCAACCGTAGTCACAAGCGCAAGACCGCACCTACAGGAATGAGGTGCGGTCGTCTTGTGCCCAGCGACGGGAGAGAGCGACCGGGCAGAAAATGGTAGCTTCGTCTGCTACAATACCCACCGGAAGCTCGAAGCTATTATCTGGAGGCCAACGATGCCCTTCTATCAACATTTGGGGAATATACCCCACAAGCGACACACCCAGTTCCGCAAGCCGGATGGTTCACTCTTCAGCGAACAGGTCATGGGCACCAAAGGGTTCAGCGGGGTTGAGTCGATCTTGTATCATCATTACCCGCCGACCGCCATTGCGCAGGTCGAGGACCTGGGACCGGCGACCATCGAATTCGAAGAAGCCGGCGCGCTGCGCCATCGCCATCTCAAAACTGCGCCTATCCCAGAGGGCGGTGACATCGTGAACGGGCGGCAGTACCTGCTCGCCAATAACGACATAGCAATTGCCATTGCTCGTCCCAACCAGACGCAGAGCTATTTTTATCGTAATGGTCAAGGCGATGAGCTGCTGTTTATTGACCAAGGTAAAGGCAAGCTCGAAACAAGCTTTGGCAATCTGCCTTATCGCCGAGGCGACTATCTGTATGTGCCGATCGGCTGCACCTACCGCCTCGTTTCGAGTGGTGGTTCCACGAAGGTGTTGGTCTTCGAAACCACCGGCGAGATTACGACGCCCAAGCGCTATCGCAATGAGCACGGCCAATTGCTTGAACATTCGCCCTTCTGTGAGCGCGATATTCGGCCACCACTACAGCTTGAGCCACATGATGAACGCGGGGCGTTCGAAGTCCATGTGCGGGCGCGCGGTCGCTTGACCAAGCATGTGCTCGATCATCATCCGCTGGACGTCGTGGGCTGGGATGGCTACCTGTATCCCTTTGCGCTGAACATCGAAGACTTCGAGCCGATCACGGGCCGAGTTCATCAACCGCCACCGGTACACCAGACCTTCCAGGGCACGAACTTCGTCGTCTGCTCCTTTGTGCCACGGCTGTTCGACTACCACCCGCTCAGTATCCCCGCGCCCTACAACCACTCGAACGTGGAAAGTGACGAGGTGCTGTATTATGTCGAAGGCAACTTTATGTCACGTCGTGGCATAGAAGAGGGGTCGATCACGTTGCATCCGGCTGGCATGCCACACGGGCCGCATCCCGGCACGGCGGAGGCCAGTATCGGCAAGCCACGCACCGATGAATTGGCGGTGATGGTCGACACCTTCCGGCCGCTGTATACCACCAAAACTGCCTTGCGTTATGAGGATCCGCGCTATACCTATAGCTGGACGCATAATGGCGACCCTACACAATGGCGCGCAGAACAACCCGATTAATGTGGCGGGGATAGCAACACGGGACGGTTGCTCGCCGTCCCGCGCTCAATAGATCCATAGTGGCTCACTCTGGCCTAGTGGCGACTAAACCACCAGAGCGATGCCGGCAGCATCCACAGAAAAGGCCAGAAGAACCACATATTGCCAAACTGATGCGTGCTGAAAAGCAACGCCAACGCCAGGAAAAAGATCAAGGCTGGGATACCACTCCGGTAACGACCCCCTCCTACGCGGTCAAGCAGTGCCGTGATGCCAAACAACACGAGGATACCAGGCCACCACCAGCCGGTAACAAACAGAATCAGCATACCGATTGGGAAGATACCGACACCTCCCCGACGGCCCCGCCCACGACCGTATCCGCCCGCGCCTTGGGGAGCCGGGAAGTACACCGGTGGGGTTGTAGGCACCGACTGCGGCGCAGGTGGCACAGCTTCACGGCCAAGACGTACCGTTGGCCCGGTCGCCGGCCGGACATGCTGCTCCGGCGCTTGCGGAGCGATCCGTGCGCGGCAGTAGATGCAAAACTGTGCCTCGGATGGGATCGCGCGACCACATTGTGGGCAATTCATTTCTCTATAACTCCTGCGGGCAATCAACTGCTCGCATCATCGGAACTCACTGTACATGGGATATTACGTTCGCAGTGGCCCAAAGGTTGCATCTTAGGCGTTGAACTGGCTGGGAGGTGAGGTCATGGAACTTGAAGGGAAATGGGAGCCGGCGGATACGCTGACGATTACCCAGATTGAGCAGTGTCAGTGGCAGCCCTATACGCTTGGTGAGCGCAAGCTACTGCGCCAAACCAACTGGTATTTCGATACACCCGAGCATGCCTTGCGGCAAAACAAGTATGCCCTGCGCTTACGTAATGAGAACGGCGAATTGATTGTCACGCTGAAGGGTCCGAACCAGGGCAGCGCGGGCATTCATCAACGGCTGGAAGAAGAAGCACATACAAC
>JACDGP010000023.1 GCA_013821605.1 Herpetosiphonaceae bacterium | reverse complement strand
CATTCCTTTTGCTTCATTCTAACATTATGCTCCCTATGATCGATGTTGACGTTGCACTACGCCATACACTGAGCTTATAACCCTTCCTGTCCCTTCCGTAACCAAACCGTCATCTTCCCATCATAGAAAATCAGCACTGATGTGCTATAATACACTCCTGTCATTAGCCATGAGCAAGCGCACCGAGTTTCTGCGTTCTATGCTCCTACCCGTCGTTTCTCTCGCACCTTACCATTGCTCCCATTGCTCCTATTGTTAAATCATTGCTAACGCATTGCTTCGTGTCGCGCTGTCCAAGCTTACGAGCAATGAACCAGCCATTGCTTTTTATTGCTCCCGAATCGTCATTTGACGCATTGGAAAGCGAAAAACCCAAAAACCGGTTTTCACCCCCGGATCAATGGGAGCAATAAATGGCCACTGGTAGTGGTCCCCGCCCTTCGTTTACCCGCACCCACGAGCTGTGCTTACCTGGGTTTGCCAAAGACAGGGGGGTGCGATTATAGTCGCTTGCACGATGTATGCTCACCGATGGTCTAGCAAGAAGGAAGACGGTTGTTATGAAAGGCATCGTGCTGGCTGGCGGCTTAGGTTCCCGGTTGCGACCTCTGACGCAGATTACCAACAAACACCTGCTTCCTGTTTACAACAAACCAATGGTGTATTACCCGCTCCAAATGCTCGTAGACGCGGGCATCACCGATATCATGCTCGTGACAGGTGGAAATAGCGCCGGTGACTTCCTAAGGCTGATCCGTAATGGCGAGGATTTTGGGCTGTCGCGCATCAATTATGCCTATCAAACAGGTGAAGGTGGGATTGCCGAAGCCCTCGGCTTGGCACGCGATTTTGTTGGTAACGACCGTATGGTTGTCGTCCTCGGCGATAACATTTTGCAGTACGGCATCAAACAGGCAGTAGCTACGTTTGCGAAACAGCTATCGGGAGCACATATCCTGCTGAAGGAAGTCGATCACCCGCAGGAATATGGTATCGCGGAGGTTGAAGACCAGCACATTCGTCGCATTATTGAGAAGCCAAAACAGCCATCAAGCAACTTGGCTGTGATCGGCGTCTATATGTACTGCGCGGACGTGTTTGATATTATTGCAACGCTCACGCCATCTCGACGCGGCGAGCTTGAGATCACCGACGTTAATAACGCTTACCTCCAGCGCGGCGAATTGACGTACGATCTGGTTGAGGGCTGGTGGCTTGATGCGGGCGAAAACCATGCATCGCTCCTTCGCGCAAATCTGACCGTCGCACGGGAGCAGGGCGTCGAGCTGTGAAACGGCGGGGTATGATGGACAGCTAGATCGTCTATCCGCTAGTCAAAGCGGGGTTCGCTATGTGCTCGTCGGCGGATGCTACACTCACGGCTCGAAGCGCGATCAAGGCCATACACAGTGCGACGAGGCCCAATGCCAGCGGGAGTGTCGTTGTCTGGGCTACGAGACCAATGAGAGGTGGGCCAATCAGGAAGCCAAGATAGCCGGCTGTGGCTACGGCGGCGATGCCGGCCCCAGGTGCCATACCTGGCGTGCTGCCTGCTGCACTAAACAGCACGGGAACTAGATTTGAGAGCCCGAAGCCAACGCAGCCGAAGCCAATGAGTGCTGCCACCGGTTGGCCGAGGAACAGCGCGATCCCAAGTCCCAATGCGCCAAGGGCACCACTTAACCGCACGACCTGGACTGCGTGTAGGCGTGCACGCAGCCGATCACCGACGAAGCGTCCAAGGGTCATGGTGAGGGAAAAGACTGCGAAGCCGATAGCAGCGAAATCTGGCGCTGCACCGAGGCTGGTATGGAGGTAGACGGCACTCCAATCGGCCATCGCGCCTTCGCTTATGAGCGCAAAGAGTGCCAGGAGGCCCAAGTTGAGTAGGGGCCCGGAGGGACGGATGAAGGCCGGGGCGTCGCTTGCTTGATCGACACCGGCGGGTAATAGATGGCGGAGCGCGAGAAGTACGATGAGCCCGAGGGTTAGGACGATGCCGAGCGCCTGTATAGGCGTGCTGACATTTCGTGCTAGCAGCAGGCTGCCAACCGCCGCACCCACGAGACCACCAGCGCTGAACAACGCATGGAAGGTCGACATGATCGGACGACCATAGCGCGCTTCGACCGCGACCGCCTGCGAGTTCATCGCGACATCTACTGTGGCGTTGGCCATCCCGAAAAAAGCGAGTGACGCGACCAAGAGCGGGACGTTCGGTACCAGGAGTAACAGCGGCAAGGAGGCGCAGCAGGCTATAGCACCCACGCTTGTTACCAAGCGGCTGCCCAGGCGCGCAACCAGGCCACCGATCATCGTGAGGGCTACGATAGAGCCAGCGCCGGCAGCTAAGAGGACGAAGCCGAGTTCTCCCGGGGTCAGGTTGAATTTTTCTTTGATCAGCGGGATGTGCGCGACCCAGGAGGCGATGATGGCTCCGTTGATAAAGAAGATGGCGAGTACGGCCCGCCGTGCAGCGCGCACTTCGGTGGTGGGCTTAGCATCGATCATGCTGCCAACATTTCCTGATAGATCGTGTAGCAGTGTTGTGCGACGGCACGCTGTGTATACTGTGCCAGCGCCCGCTCGCGTCCCCGCTGGGCTAGGGCTACTCGCAGCGCGGGTTGCTCGATCAAACGGCGGAGTTGAGTCGCCAGATCATCAACATCACCTTCGTGGAACACCAGCCCGGCGTCGCCGATCACATGCGGAATTTCACCGCTGCCTGAGCCGACCGGCGGTACGCCGCTGGCCATCGCCTCGATCAACACGCGGCCGAACTGCTCTTTCCAGCGGGGTGTCGTGCGCGAGGGTAGCACAAACGCATGTAGTCTGCGCATCTCCGCCGCCACTTGATCGGAGGGTAGCTGCGGCTGCAGGCTGACACGCTCACACAAGCCCAGCCGTTCAACCTCGGCCCGTAGCTCCGTCTCCTGTCCACCGCGCCCGGTGATGGTTAACTGGACGTGCGCCGGTAGTTGGTGGAGCGCCTGGATCAGATCGAGTACGCCCTTTTCGGGCACGAGCCGTCCAACATAACCGATACGGAATGGTGTTGGTGCCGTATCCAGGCCCTGCACCGGGTCGGGATAAAAGAGTTCCGGATCGACGCCGAACTGCCACACGATATGCACCGGGCCATGATAGCCATGCGCACGAATAATCTCGGCTGCCTCATGATTCGCCACCATCGCCGCCGCCGCATGGCGGAAGTTATACTGCTCAAACAGCCCAAACGGCGGCGGGTAACGGCGCGCGATATTGGCATAGTTATAAAAACAACAGCGCGCCCCGCCAGCCACCCCGAGCCGCATCGCTTGAAAGGTCGCCAGGTTAAAGGCCTCTTCGTCGATGTGGAAGATATCGGGTTTGACCGCTGCGACCAGACGTCGCAGCCCGGGGTAGAAGTGTGTATGAAAATGGCCGTTGAGCCACATCGGTAGAACCGCCAGGCGATAGCCGTTGAGATGTCGTCGTTCAAGGGGCAAACTACCGACGCGGGGCTCAATCCACTGCGGCGGGACCGCGACGGTGAGTTCGACACCCGGCAACGCCGCTAATTCTTCAGCCTTGCGCTGGTAGGTTCCGACCACCATCGCTTTGGAAAGCAGCAAGACCCGCATGATATATTGGGGATCAGCAGCCGGTTAGTGCTGAGCTAATTCGCGCAAGCCCGCGATATTAAGGAGCGTCACACCCTGGCGGTTGACTTCGATCAATTGAGCAGTCCGGAACTGGTTGAGGACTTTCGTAACCGTTTCACGGTAGGCATTGATCATATCGGCCAGTTCTTGGTGGGTCCAGCGTCCGGTCGTCACGCCGTCACGACCGCCAAACTGTGCAAGCTCAAGCAGTACAGTAGCCAGACGCGCCGGGACCGATTTAAAGGCTACACTTTCCAGCCGTTGCGACAGCCGCTGGGAATGGCGTCCTAGATCCTCCATCAATCCAAGCGCCAAGGCCGGACGCTGGCTCATCAACTCTTCCAGCGTATCATGCCGCACAGCTGCGACCGTGGTTGGTTCGAGCGCCTGTGCGAAGGTATCGAAGGTTCCATCGGACAACAAGGCCGCATGGCCGAAGATATCGCCGGCCTTGACGACCCGTACCGTCAGCGTGCGGCCTTCAGGCGACAAGAGATTTAACGCGACCTGGCCCTCACGAATCACAAAGAGTTCGGTCGCCGCTTCGTCAGGCGCATAAATAATGCCGCCTTTGACGAAGCGACGGGTCATGCCGCGCCGCTCAAGATCATCCCAGCGTCGCTCTGCTGCCATACGCTGTACCTTCCCTTATCAACTACTGTGACGTTTGTGTAGTATAGCACAATCGATCTCGGCTAGCCGGGCGGCAAGTACTGAATGCAGCTGCCACGGTACCTAAAGGCCCTCGCACTTGAGCCTCGGTCTGCGATGTCCAGCGGTTTACGAGTGTGGCACAATGAGCGCCTTTACGACGCGTTGCGCCTGGACGTCTTCGAGGGCTGCTTGGGCGTTGCTCAAGCTATAGCGCCCGCTCACGAAGGCGTCCCACGGGAAGCGCGTGTGGTAGCGGGCTAATAGTTGGACGGCGCGGTAGACATGGCTGGCATCGCTGCCCCAGCAGCCACGTACCTCAAGATGCTTCTGGTTGAGATCGAGGTGGGGATTGAAGGTCGCTGGGCCGGCATCGGTGTATTGCCCAACCACCACATAGCGACCACCGTCGCGCGTCAGTCGCATGCCCTCGGGGATCGCTACGGCTACGCCGGTCGCCTCAATCGTCACATCCGCCCCACGACCCCCGGCTAAGGACCGCACGGTGGCGATGCGCTCGGCTGCGTCAGTGCCATCAATCGGGATCATCGCATCGGCACCCAGTTGCTCTGCCATCGCGAGGCGCACTTCCGGCCCGCCGATGACGATCACCTGGCCAGCACCGCGCAGTTGGGCCAAAATCGCGGCATTGAGGCCGACCGGCCCGCTGCCCTGGACGACCACGGTATCGCCGAAACCCACCTCCGCCCGTTCCATGGCATGGATAGCTGTTGGCAAGCCGCAGCCGGCTGCCAGCAGCGTTTCCCAGGGCAGGTTTGGCGGCAGGGTGATGATATGGACGCCGGGCCGCAGATAGATATGTTCGCCCCAGCCCCCCAGCAAGCCTTCGTCTGCGCTCAGGGTGATGCCATAGACCCGACGGTGCGGACAGCGCGTGCTCGCATGCGCGACCGTACAATACCAGCAACGACCGCACGAGCCATACACATCCAGAAAGGTCACGACATCGCCCGCCGCGAGCTGATGCCCGTCAATATCAGTCACCCGGCCACCAACGGCCGCTACGCTGCCGACGCTTACATGACCCGGAATAATGGGATAGGGCACACCCGCCAGGCGACCATGCCATAGGTGAACATCGGTGCCGCACACCTCGCTGCCCAAGGTTTGCAGCAACACGCTGCCCTGCTCAAGCTCTGGCACTGCAAACTGCCGTAGCTCAAGCGGTTGGTCAGGCGCGGGCATCACAACGGCCTGGATCATAGGTATCCTTTCACGTGGAAGAAGTACTCTTTTTTGCATAACTATCCTACACCGAAACTTGGTCATCCCCGTTGCTCGGGGCTTGCGTGCACCCTAGCTGCAACGTCAGTTGCTCCGATGCTGCCAAAGAGCGCTCTTCCCTTTTGACAGGACGATGAATGATGCTAACGATCAGTTGACCACGTCCCGGTGTCATGCTACGCTAGCAATCTCATCATAGTGAACTGGTGACTTAATTGTGTGTCCGTTACCGTAATGATAGGGGGCCTCCGCACTACCTGCAATGCCGGCCGTAATCAACGCGTAAGATTTTGACAATAGTTCGGTAACCTGTACATGGCAATCTGACGGTATCAGTGCGGGCGTGAACGGCCTCTGCGTCGCTGTTCGGTGATGTGTGGGCAACGCTCGCTGCAAAAGGAGTTGCTCTTGTCTACCATGCCAGATTCGCAAACGCCGTCCTATCTAGACATCCTCGATCGTGTGATCAACGAAGTGGTCACTCCCGCTGCTGTGGAAATTGATCAGACCGGAACGTTCCCGCGCGCGGCCATCGACGCACTTGGCAAGGCAGGCTTGCTTGGGCTGGTCAGTTCGTCCGATGTAGGCGGGCAGGGGCAGGCACATCGCGCGGCTGCCCTCGTGGTCGAGCGGCTGGCGCAAGCATGTGCATCCACGGCGATGGTGACCTGCATGCACTACGCGGGTACAGCCGTGATTGAAGCATACGGACCGGCCGACGTCCGCCAGGCTATTGCCGGCGGTCGACACCTGACGACGCTGGCCTTCTCGGAAATGGGGTCACGTAGTCATTTTTGGGCACCGGTCAGCACAGCGACTGCTTCCAACGGCCACGTCGAACTTGATGCGCGCAAGAGTTGGGTAACCGGTGCCGGCGAGGTGAGTAGCTATGTGTGGTCGAGCAAGCCGTTGGCTACGGAAGGTGCAAGTGCGCTCTGGTTGGTGCCGGTCGGCGCGCCCGGCTTGCGCATTGCTGCCCCTTTTAACGGCCTCGGCCTCCGTGGCAACGCCTCAAGTCCGGTCACGGCCGAGGGCGCGACTGTCGAGCGTGCCGCTATGCTGGGAGCCGATGGTGGTGGCTTCGACGTAATGATGGGCGTTGTCCTGCCCTATTTCCAGCTGATGAATGCTGCTTTTTCGATTGGGACGATGGACGCTGCGACGACGAAAGCGGCGGCCCACGTTGCCGATACCCCGTTGCAGCATCTCAACCAGTCGCTTGCCGATCTGCCGACCGTCCGGGCCTATTTGGCACGTATGCGGATCAAAACAGATATGGCGCGGGCCCTGCTCCTCGACACCATCGCGGCGGTAGAAAGTGGTCGCGCCGATACGATGTTGCGGGTGCTTGAGGTCAAAGCTGCCGCTGGCGAAGCAGCTACTGAGGTGACCGATCTCGCCATGCGCGTCTGCGGCGGTGCTGCATTCCGCAAGGAAGTTGGTGTTGAACGGCATTTCCGTGATGCGCGTGCAGCTACCGTGATGGCACCGACCACGGATGTACTCTACGACTTCATTGGCAAGGCGATCTGTGGGCTGCCGCTTTTTGGCTAGGCCGTCCTAGCGGTTTTTCAAAGTATTGATGTTTGCTAACGGGCACGTTTTACAACGTGCCCGTTAGCGCGGGGTAGTTCCAGAGAGTTTTTTGGCATAGTGTAGGAGCAGACAGCTATGGCGTTGGATCAAGCAGAGACACTTGTGCTCGGGGCGGTTGCGTACGATCCCAAGGTCGTTACGATTTGGGAAGGCTTCAAAGCCTACTTCATCAGCCGGGGCCTACCGTTCGACTATATCCTCTTTTCGAATTACGAACGACAGGTCGAGGCACTGCTGGCGGGCTATTGCCACGTCGCCTGGAACTCGCCCTTAGCATGGATCCGGGCAGAGCGCATGGCTCGCGCTGCCGGGCAGCAGGTGCAGGCGATTGCGATGCGTGATACGGATTGCGACCTCCGTTCGGTGGTCGTCGTGCGGTCTAACGCCCTGATCACCACGATCACCGATCTCAAGGGCAAGGTTATCGCAGTTGGCGCGATTGACTCACCTCAAGCGAGCTTGCTACCGCTCGCGTATCTGCAGCAGGAAGGACTTGAGCCGGGGGTTGACTTTACCGTGCAACGCCATGATGTACTGGCAGGCAAGCACGGCGATCATATTGGCGGCGAGCGAGCGAGTGCACAGGCGTTAATGCAGGGCACCGCAGATGCTGCCTGCCTTATTCGCGGCAATTATGATGCGTTTGTGCAGGATCGCACCTTGACCCCCGGCTCGACACGTGTAATCGGCGAAACTGGGCCCTACGATCACTGTAACTTCACCGTCGGACCCGGCGTTCCATCCGACTTGGTCCAGCGCTTCCATGATCTACTGCTCGGCATGTCGTTCGCTGATCCGGACGTCAGGCCATTAATGGAACTCGAAGGCGTTACGGCGTGGCAGGAGGGTCGCGTCGAAGGGTATCGTGCACTGGACGCGGCGGTTGATCAGGCAGGCTTCTATGATGAGCGTGGGACGATTACTGAAGGGGACTATCATTATTGATCTCTTTGGTTATTCCTGCTCCTGCTGCTAGAGTGAGCGCCAGCAGTGCCGACACTCCCGGTGCCACCAGTCACGTCCCAACGCTCGCTCTACTCGCGTGCAACTCCTGTGGTGCCGCCAAGCATAGTGCGTAAGAAAGTGTTCAGAGTTCCGTAACTCGTGTGCAACAGTTCGTCGCTAGCATACAGACGAAGTGTCGAGCGAAAGGTGTGATGCGTGAACAGGTATTTCCGCTGCGGAGTGCTTGGACTGGTGGCGGGTCTGGCGAGCGGTGCCTTGTTGGCCGCCACGCTCAACCACTGGGGCCTCGGGTTACTGCTCGGTATGCTGCTCGGCGTTGGCTACGCGCTAGCCTTTCATTCGGTGCCGCACGCATACCTTGATAGTGTGCTGACTGCCGCAGCCCTCGGTGTGCCGCTATGGGGCCTGATCAGCGTCATCATGCTCCCGCTCTTCGTAGGAGAAGTCCCGCAGTGGACCGGCACTGGGATGCGTGCGCTGTTTCCCATGCTGGTGGGCTGGGTGCTCTACGGCGCGGGCCTTGGGCTGATCTTCCAGGCGTTGAGCGATGTTGCTCTACGTTGGCTGGGCCCAGATCTCGTGGCAACACCGGTACGACCGGTGATTGCCACGCAGATCGTGATCCTGGGTGGTGGTTTCGCGGGGGTGACCACGGCCGCTCGGCTAGAACACGAATTTGGGGCGGATCCGTCGGTCACGTTCACCCTGGTGAGCGATACGAATGCCCTGCTCTTCACACCGATGCTGGCGGAGGTCGCGGCGAGCAGTCTCGAGCCGACCCATATCAGCAGCCCCCTGCGCACCACACTGCACCGGACGACGGTCGTGCGCGGCAGCGTCGCAGCGATTGACCTGGAGCAACGGCGCATTGTGATCGCTCCAGACGATTACGCTCCTGGCGGGCGCGAACTGCGCTTCGACCACCTCGTGCTCGCGTTGGGCTCGGTTTCCAACTACCTGGGACTCACACAGGTACAGGAGGAAGCATTCGACTTCAAGTCGCTGGCCGATGCGATCCGTATTCGCAACCATGTGATCGATATGTTTGATCGGGCCGATCAGGAGCCTGAGCCAGCTATCCGCCGGTCGCTGTTGCGCTTCGTCGTGGCAGGTGGCGGCTTTGCCGGTGCGGAGCTTGCGGGCGGCCTCAACGATTTTGCGCGTGGCATGCTCGCCTATTACCCGCACATTCCGCCGGAGGAACTGCAGATCATCCTGGTCCACTCACGCGACCGGATCCTACCAGAATTGAGTCTTCCGCTGGCCACCTATGCGCGGGAGCGCATGGCCGCACGAGGCGTTACCTTCAAGCTGAACACGCGCGTTGCGGGAGCGCGACGTGGGGTGGTAGTTTTGAAGCCGGCCGAAGAGATCCTCACCGAGACGCTGGTCTGGACGGCCGGGACTATGCCCAGCCCACTCATCCAAGCCCTACCTGTAGAACGTGATGCACGGGGCGGCATGCGCGTGGATCACACGCTTGCAGTCCCGGGTCATGCCGGCGTGTGGGCACTCGGGGACTGCGCGGCGGTGACGGATGCGAAGCTCGGCACAGCATGCCCGCCGACGGCGCAGTTTGCGTTACGGGAAGCGGCAACGGTCGCCTATAACATCCGGGCCACGCTCCAGGGCCGGCCCCTGAAGCCATTCCACTTCGCCGCGTTGGGCGTGCTCTGTGTCGTCGGTCACCACACTGCGTGTGCCGAACTGAACGTGCCGTTCGTCCACGGCCGGTCACTGCGTTTCTCCGGGCTGCTGGCGTGGCTGATGTGGCGGGCTATCTACCTTAGTAAATTGCCGGGTCTGGAGCGCAAAGTGCGTGTGCTCGTCGACTGGCTGATTGAGTTGTTCTTTCCCCGCGATATTGTCCAGACGATTGATGTCGGTGATGCGCGGGTCCGCGTGGTAGTGGATCCCCACGCCAGTACACCGCCTGCTTCTTGAAGGAGTGCGCCATGTCTTCAACACGTACCACCGAACTCCTGGTAGGCGGCGGTGCCGGTTGCCTGGGGGGCATAGTCTACCTCGCATTAGGGTTGGGCTCGTTCAGCTCTGGCGTCCTCCTTGGGAGCCTGTATGGCCTGGTCTTCGCGTTGCTCGGCGCGTCGCGGGCGGTAAGTCCGGGTGCTGGCCTGCTGTGGAGTCTGGGCTATGCCTTCCTGCTGTGGCTGGCCGGTCCGGCAGGATTATTCCCACTACTAACAAGTGTTCATGCTATGGGCATGCTTGATACAGCAAGGAGTCATTTTCCCGAACTGATTGGGTACGTACTGTGCTTTGGCTTACCCCTCGGCCTAGCCCTCGGTATGCATGCATCCATGCGGCAGGGCACGACCAATTCGCAGAATCCTTTCAGCCTGCCGCGTGCACTGGTCGTCGGCGGCCTCGCCGGGATTGTTGGTGGCTGGGCCTTTGGCAAGTGGATGGAACAAATCAACTTCTTTCTGATCATCGCGGGTTTGGTCGGCTCAACCTCGCGCGCTGTCGGCATGGCGCTGCATTATGCCATTGCCATCGTGATCGGTATCAGCTTCGGCTTCCTCTTTCAGCGGGATTTGCGCGGCCTCGGTTCTAGCCTAGTTTGGGGCATGGCCTATGGTTTGTTCTGGTGGTTCCTGGGGCCGCTCACGCTGCTGCCGCTCTTTCAGGGTCGCGCGCTCGACTGGTCCTACGAGCGGGGTGGCGCACTGTTTGGCTCATTGGTCGGACATATTATCTACGGGTTGATCGTTGGGTTGATCTACGCCGCAGTGGATCGGTTGTGGATCGGCTTCTTTGTGGAGTCGGATCCGATCAACCGTGAGGTAGAGGGACCCGGTACGACGACGGTACGTTCCCTGGGATGGGGTGCTGCTGCCAGTGTGGGTGGTAGCCTCTTGTTCAGCCTGGTGATGGCCGCGACCGGCACGCTGCCCCAGATTGCCCACCTGATGGGCGGGACGTCGGCAGCAACCGGCTTCCTGGTGCATCTGGTCATCGGTGCAGTGATCGGCATGAGCTATGGCGTGCTCTTCCGCTACGAGGCACCGAACGTCGGCTCCGGAATTGCCTGGGGTCTAGTGTATGGTTTAGTCTGGTGGTTCGTCGGCCGCTTGACGCTGCTACCGATCTTACTCGGCGGCACCTTTACCTGGACGACCGCAGCCGCCGGTGCCGCGCTACCGTCGCTGATCGGCCATCTGATCTACGGTGCCGCAACTGCCACTGCCTTCCTGCTGCTGGAGCGCCGTCATACCGCCTGGCTCCTCCTCGATCCACGTATCGCGGCACGCGAAGCCCGTCGTCGTCGCCCCGTTGGCACTCCAGCGCCGGCGTTATGGCTCTTTACGCTTGGATTGGGCGTTCTCCTTCCGGTTATGCTCGGATGACTGCTCCTACATTGGCTCGGTCATTCATCCCGGCGCAGCGTGTAAGAAACTGTTTATATTTCCGTAACTCCCATGCAATCGTTGGTTGCTAGTATGTTGACACTGGGTGAGCAGAAGGCGGATAGGTCGATAGATGGCTCGGTATGCTAGAATGCGAACATAACGATCCGTGCAATCGATGTCATGATGTGGGGGTAGCATGCCGCCAACACCTTGGAAAACGCTGAGCAGCCGGCCGGTGTACCACAACAAATGGATGCAGCTCCGCGAAGATCAAGCTGAGTTGCCCAATGGACATACGACGATCTATGGAGTTGTTACGTTTGGTGGATGCGTTGGTGTGCTGCCGTTTGTAGATGATGACCACGTCCTGATGGTGCGCCAGTACCGGTATGTGCAGCACGAGAATCACCGCTGGGAAATGCCAACCGGTGGTATCAAGCCGGGTGAGACGTTGGAAGCAGCGGTGCAGCGCGAGTTGCAGGAGGAGGTGGGTTATGCGGCGAACCGCCTCACGCCCATCTGTAGCTACTACACCTCGAAAAGTATCTGCGACGAGGTTGCCCATCTTTACCTGGGACATGATCTGGTGTCGCAAACGCTGCCGCCAGACGACACAGAATTTTTTGAGATCGCGACACTGCCATTTGCGGAGGTGCTCGAACAGGTGCTGTCCAGTGAAATTCGAGACAGCATGACGGTCATTGCCGTGCTGCATGCGGCGCGCCTGCGCAGGTTGTAATTCACACTAGATTATGATGATCAATACAAGGCATCCCTTGTGGTGCCGAAGGGAGTTCTATGATGGAACGAGAAGGGGTACTGCCACAGCGGACCAAGCCGGTAGCCAGCGCAGCAGTTGTGCCCGCCCCCGGTGCACAGATTGCCCTGACACTGCTACGCTTGACCCTGGGGGTGTTGTTTGTGTCGGTGTTTTTCGAGAATAAAGGCAAAGGGCTATATACACCCGATGGCTATGCCGGTCTGATCGGTGGCTACATAAAAAATGGACACGCGCCCGCCGCATGGAAGGCAGTCATGCAGTTCGCGGCGGACCACGCAACCGTCACGGCACCCTTGCAAGCCGTCACCGAACTGTCCTTCGGTGTATTGTTGCTGGTGGGTCTCCTGACCCGTCCGGTTGGACTGGCAGCCTTCGCATTTCTTACCAGCTTATGGGTCTCGGAATTGGGCACTGCGTGGCCCTGGGAATTATTGGTGCCCATGATTGTTGCGCTGAGTCTTGCGCTAGGGGGAGCCGGTCGAGCATTGGGCGTGGATGGCGCATTGCATGCCCGCTTAGAGGCAGCCGCACGTGGCAATGGTATCGCCCGCTTGCTGTATGCCATCACCTGATCGCGACACCATGGTGGTGGCGTTGGACCAACTCACTCATCACAGCTCCAATGACGAACAGGTGCGGTCGCGGTACGCTCTTATAGGGCTGGCCGCGATCGCGCTGCTGAGCACTGGTCTTTACCTCGCGGGCATCTCCGTGCCGTACCCTTTGAGCAAAGGATTACTCACACCGCACATCACCTGGCCGCCGCTCGTCAATTTTTCGCTGGCGGCCGGACTCCGGCATGGCATTGTCTACGGCCTCCTGATCGTAGACTACATGGCAGCGCTCCGTTTGGCCGTACGCATCCCGATGCGGGCAGTTGTTGTAACCTCGGTACTCGTCGTATGCGGGTGGCTGATCTTTTGTGGCAGCCTGCTCCGCGCGTATCCCGGTGACTCACTCGATATCTTCGACTACGTGTTCCGTGGCCGGATGCAAGCGCTTTTCGGTGCGAGCCCCTTGGCGACGACCCCGGACGCCTTTCAGACCCAGCCCTTTTATGCCTACCTGACCTGGAATAATTGGGTCGACGCCTATGGTCCCCTGTGGGAGTATCCGAGTGCGCTGGTTGCGCGTCTGGTGAGTCTGCGCCATGCACCGGGGCTGGCCGACTATATTATTGGCTACCGGGTGCTCGCGATCACGCTAACAACGATCAGCGCCGGCATCATGAGTGTCATCGTGGCTCGACGTGACCGCCGGCTGGTACCGGCGGCCTTGGTCGCCTGGCTCTGGAATCCCGTGTTGATCATCGCTGTCGCCGTCGGTGCCCATAATGATGGCATGATGGTCATGCTGCTGCTGCTGGCCGTGCTCTCGTTTCAGCGCCAGCGTTTTGTGTTCGGGTTGGTTGCGCTCGGCATGGCGGGTCATGTGAAGGTCACGATCTTGGTGCTGGTGCCGGTCTTCCTGCTCTGGGTCATGCGGCGTCGGGGTGCTTGGCCGACGCTTTGGGCAAGCATCCGCGCGGCGGCGATCGCGCTGCCGATCTCTTGGTTCCTATACAGGCAGTATGGTGGTTGGGATACCTTGCCACGCATGGTGCGCGAGCGAGCAATTCTTACCTACAATTCCATAGCCAACATTGTCTTTGATCAGCTCCGTATTCGTGGAAATTGGGATGAAACCCTGGCACGCCAGTTCGTGATTCGGGGGGCGACGCTCTGCTTCCTGGTCGTTGGTGCCTTGCTGCTCCTGAGTTTCTGGCGTCGCTCACGTACGGTGAGCGACGACGGGCTGCTGTGGCGCACGAGCATTTCGGTGATCCTTGCGTACCTCATCATCGGCTGCTTCTGGTTTCAAAGCTGGTATGTGGTGTGGATACTGGTGCTGGCTGCGCTGATGCCAGGCGACCGGTTTACGCAAACCGTTTTGCCGCTGTTTTCGGCTGGGGCGTTATGGAGCAATGTGCTCACCGATTTTCTGAACCAGGATCCGGCGCATCACCTTAACGGTCCACAGATCGATGTGCTGACCATAGTGATCTTATTGGTGCCTCCGCTACTGATGCTGTTGCTCATCAACACGCGGACCATCCTGCACCGCCATCATGTGCCGCAGCACCTGGCGCCGGCAGCCTCGTAGTTGTCAATCATCGACTGATGGTAGGCCGCACAGATGGGTATAATGGGTACGTAGAAGGTGGTGCCTGTGAAAGTCGTGGCGATCATTCCGGCATTGAACGAAGCAGCAACCATTGCCAATGTCGTACAGGCCATACCGCGCAGCGTGGTTCATCGTATCGTCGTTGTTGATAATGGCTCCGCCGACGATACTGCCGGTATCGCCCGGAATGCCGGTGCCGACGTCGTGTTAGAACCTCGGCGTGGTTATGGGAATGCGTGCCGTGCTGGAACCGAGGCGGCATTAGATGCCGATATCGTCGTCTTTCTGGACGGCGACGGATCATTCGATCCCGCACAGATTGGAGCGTTGGTCGAGCCGATCATTGCTGACCGCGCCGAGTTGGTGCTGGGGTCACGAGAACTGGGAGGCATGGCACGCAACGCTATGCCGCCGCATCAACGTTTCGGGAATCGCCTGGTCGCCCTGCTGCTCCGGCTGCTGTATGGCATTCATGTGACGGACGTTGGGCCGTTTCGCGCAATCCGCCGCGCTACACTTCAGGCCCTCGACATGCGCGAGCCAACGTATGGTTGGCCTACGGAAATGATTGTAAAGGTAGCGCGGCGCAAGTTGCCCATCGTGGAAGTCCCCACAAGCTATGGTGCACGGTTGGGCGGCGAATCGAAGGTAGGTGGAACCATCCGTGGCTCAGTGTTGGCGGGCTACCATATGCTGGTCCTGACGCTCAAGCATGCCTGGCGCTGACGATGATCGATCCCAGGTTCGACGTTTACGCACCACGATAGTGGCGGTGGCCGTGCCCTCGCGATCGCGTATAATCGCTCAGCACCGGAACGGTGACGATCGATCAAGGGATGTTGGGTGAAACGCTGCCTAATTATTGTCGCCAAAGAGCCGGTCGCAGGCCAAGTCAAGACGCGCATGGCGGGGACCCTGGGAGCAGATCGTGCGGCTGACTTATACCGGTGCACATTGCAAGATACTATCGACATCGTTGCGAGCTACCCTGCCGCTGAGCACGTGATCAGCTACGCGCCTGCAAGCATGGCTGCTGAAGCCTTTTTTGCGGCACTTGCGCCCGGATTCACCCTCATTCCCCAACATGGGAACGGCTTTGGGGAGCGCTTGTTTAGCGCGTTCACGCAGCTTGCGGCACAGGGAGCGGACCGGATGGTGATGATCGGCACCGACAATCCCAGTGTGCCACAGGCGGCGCTTGAGCAGGCTTTTGTCGCCCTCGACCGCACGGAGGTCGATGCCGTGCTCGGGGCCGTCTCCGATGGTGGGTATTATCTCATCGGCATGCGTCGGCCCCAGCCAATTCTGTTCGAGCGCATCACCTGGAGCACTGAGATCGTGGCTGCCCAAACGCGGGAGCGGGCCAAGGAGGCCGGCCTCGCGCTGGTCGACGTGCTGCCCTGGTACGATCTCGACACTGTAGCCGATCTGCAGGTCTTGCTGGACGATGTCGCCCGTAGTGGCGATGGCCGTGCACCGCGGACCTATGCTTTTGTGCAAGGATTGGGCGAGGCTGACCTTGATCGGTAGCTAACCATACGTGCTACACCAGCCGTCGCCGTCCCCACGCTATGGTTGAAGCAAGCTATCCACTGCGCTACGGTCATCGCCTGCTCGCATCAACGTGTACACGAATGATTGCGTGGTGCCCCAAGGTGTCGGGTGAAGCTCCTGGCGAGTCGTCAGGAGTTCGAAGGACGGTCCGAAGGCGGCGTGGAGCGATCCAGCGCTGTAGCGCATCACCGTGCGGTTGCTGCACTCCTCTGGACCGTCGAGGGCGAAGGTGCCGACGATCACGTATCCACCAGGTGCGAGTGCATGCTGCACCGCCTGCAGATAACGCGCTCGGTCTGCAGTTGAAGTCAGGAAGTGAAAGACCGCACGGTCGTGCCAGACGCTATACGTTGCGGGTGGCAGGGTGATCTGGGTAATGTCGTCCTCGATCCAGGTGACCGAGGATGCTAGGGCACTGAGATGGACCTGTGCTTGCCGTAGGGCAGACCCGGAGATGTCGAGCACGGTGAGGTGCTCGTAGCCGCGCTGCAGAAGCTGATCGACGAGGGTCGATGTTCCGCCGCCTACATCAATGATGGGTGCGGTCGTAGCTACTCCAGTTAGGGCGATGAGATCGAGCGATGCCTGCGGGATCGGCTGATACCAGCTGACCTCCGTCGGCTCTTTCGTCGCATAGATTGTCTCCCAGTGCGTTTTGAGATCCATTTCTAAGCTCCTTAGTCGTAGCCTCGCCTTTTCTGCCTGCTGCAGCTTAAGCGAAGCCTTGAGAAAGTACAGAAAAAAGCAGGCCACCGACCAGATAATGGCCGACTGAGATGATGGTCATGTAGCTCAACAACCGGGTTGACCGGCACCGCACCCCCAACGCTGTTAGCATCAGCAATGGCACCGTGAAGTCAAGTGTGTAGCGAGGCCCCCATTGCACCCAGCCCGTGCTCAGTAATAACAGGATTGGAATGGCCACAAGCACAATTGAGCCCAGCAACACCCACATGGACCACGAGTGACGACAACGCCAGATCCCCCACAACGCCGCAAAAAAGACTGGACTGAGCAAGAACAAACTGCCGCCCTCACGTGAGGCCGGACGGATGGGTAGCGGGTAGGCCACATACTGGTAGAACAGGTTTCTCGGGACATAGTGCAGGCTGAAGGCACCATAACGCACGAAGTCACCCACGAAGTGGTTGCCCATCTGGTGATAATCGACACCATTTGAGATCAGGCTATCAAATCGCTGCCAGTTATAAAGGCCTAGCAGCCCAATCGCTAAGACGACCGGAGCGAGGCCAACGAGGGCGAAGCCGAGCAGTGAGCGCCATGGAACGCGCCGGTGCGTGTACAAGAGATAATAGGCCGGCCAGAGCCCGTTGAACAGCATGTGGTTGCGAGTGAGGAAAACACACGCGAAGCTACAGCCGGTCCAAAAAAAGGCGGCCGTCTGTTCCATATTGAGCGCGGCAAGGTAGGCTAGGACGACCCATAGAAAGCCGACGAGCTGCTCCGTCGGCCACACTTTACCGAATGGGGCGAGGGTGACATGCACCGTGCCGAGTGCAAAAAATAGCACAAGGATGCCCCGTTGGATCCGGTGCAATCGCAGCACTCGCCGTCGGCAAAGCTGGCGCAACAAGAGTGCCACCAGCGACACATTCGCTACTGCGATAATCAGCGTAAAAAGAACGTCACTAAACCCTACTCCCCAGACCGCGACGAAGGGCAGCATCAACACGGCCGGCAGCGGCGGCCAATACAGGTAGTACTTGCCGTTGAAGAGGCTTAGATCAAGGGTTGAGGGTGGTCTCAAGCGCAGGTTAAGCTGCCCGTGGAGCAAGGCATCCGCAAGGAAGCCGAAGTAGGAGTATGGCGAGGCGTGCAGCCCAGGATTGCTCACGCCTGCAATCAGGCCATACACGACCAACGCCAGAAGGCCGCTCCAGAATGGAGACTCCCAAAGCAACGTCCAACGGCGAAGCGTCGGCACGACCCAGTTACCATATGACAATGCAGGTTTCGGTGCGACGGACGCCCACGGCGCCCCCTATGCCGGTCGTTATTCAATTGCCCAGTGACTTGAGATCGGGACTTTCGACAAAAGCAATCAAGTCATACTGGCCACTAACGGCGTGCACTTCTTTGATGACCGAGCCGTCAAGCTCCATCTCCGGCAGTTCCCGGAATAAATCTTGGACGCGGGTCGGTTCCGCTTCGATCAGCACATACGCGTGAATCACGGCAACAACTCCTTGTTTTGGTGGAAGGCTCCCAACGGGAGCCAGGAGGCTATCCTCAAGTAAAGGTCATCAGAGGGACGCCACCAGTCTCAGCCATGACCGCGAGTTGCTCACGCACTCGTTCGTAGGCTGCTGCCAGCGGGAAGATTTTTTTGCTCACCTGCATATCAGAATCAGTCGAAAGCGGATGCCAGAAGATACCATCAAGATTCACTGTCAGCTCTGGCACCAGATTATCCATGCCAAGCTCAAGACCCTCTTTTGAATAGCCGCGTTTAGCGAGCGGGCGGACAAAGTGATCTTCGTCGGAAATGCCTAGTGAGCGGTGAAACGCACAGACTTTGTCGAGATGCTGCGCATTGGCCGGCGTTTCGGTCGTGGAAAGCCGGACGCGGAACCCCCGTTCCTGCAGCAGCTTGATGCCTTCGACGGTCTTAGCCCAAGCACCCGCCCCACGATATGCGTCATGGTCTTCGGCACGTCCGCCGTCGAGACTGACCTGCACATGGAGGTTGTCATTAGCAACCGCCGCGAGCTTGTCCAGCCGCGAGCCGCGGAGCAGCATGGCGTTAGTCAATACGGTCGTCCGTACGCGGGCCGAAGCATAGGCCAGCATCTCGTAAATGTCGTTGAGAATAAAGGGCTCGCCGCCGGTAAAGAAGACATCGGTAAAGCCGAGTTCGACCGCCTCATCAACGAGCCGCTGGACATTCGCTAGGCCGATTGCCCGCCGTGGGGCATTCGGACTGGATTTGGCAACACAATACGAGCAGCGCAGGTTGCAGTCATAGTTGGTATAGATCCACAGCTTCCAGTCAAGGGTGGGTGCGGTCACTGACGATTCGGTCATAGGCAGCGCATGAGTCATATCAGTAACTCAAGCTGGCCGCGCCCTGGCCGAGAAACTCGACGACGGCCGCGCCGCCGGCAAAGGTTGCGCCTGCAACGACCTGGTCCGACTGGAGACCACGTGCTTGAAAGCAGGGTGGGCAAACCCAGAGCTTACCGCCATTTTCTGTGAATGCGACTAGGAGCTCTTTGAGCGGCTTGAAGCCCGGTGACGTGATATCGTCGGCGTATCCGGGTGTCGCCAGGCGTACGGCCTCGACGTTCAAGAAAATGACGACCTCTTGTCCGGCGGCCACACCGGCATTCGCGACGACGAAGGCGACCGTCGTTTTATCGGCGTTGTCTTTAGCGGTGGTCAAATTGATGAGTAACTTGGACATCGTCAGCTTTCCTTTCGCGTCGAGCCATCCGCATTGCTTACGCAGATCGCTACGAACGCTTTAGCTTATGTTATTCTAGCGCGCAATAAGTCGGCTGTCGACTGCCGATGGTCTAGCGCTGTTTCTGGATCACGAAGCGTTGCGGCCGTGTAGCAAGATCGGTGATGAGCAGGCTGTTGCGCGTCTGACGACACCATGCTGGAATATCGACGCTAGCGGCGAGGTCGTAGGCGAGCACCTCCAAGGTTTGACCCGGTGCCAACTGCTTCATTGCCTGAAAGATCAGAAGCGTAAGCTCCCCACAGCCGCTTAGACCCGCATCTAATCGTACATCTGGCACCAGCGTTGCAGCTTCAACCGAGGGGCTAGGCGCAGTCTTCACGCTATCAGTTTGGTCCTTGCTGCTCATGGCCACCGCCTTCCAGTGTGTCGATGGATAGTGTTGCCTGGTCGCCCGTTATGCTGATGGAAACACTGCTAGCGGAGCGCAGGTCGAAGCAAAGCAAGGTACCGTCGTGGACTGTTTCCAAGCTCACGGGTGTCGTTGCCGCACCAACTGGTTGGTAGCTGGCAAGATTTGTGCTACGTATTCCATAGCGGAGGTGGAGCGGATGCTGCCCGGCACGGTGGTGGATCTCGCAGCCAGCAGTTGTAGCCCGGATGTCGAGCCGGTGCTTACCGATCTGGACGTTCCGGAGGGCCAACGAAGGCCAGTCGGGCGGCAGAGATTGGCGGATCGTGAGTTGGTGAGCATGGGCCAAGGGGTCAAGGCCCAGGAAGCCTTCGACAACGCATTGCACATACATGGCCGCTGACCATAGTTGCATGAAGCAGAGGCCCGCCGGTATAAGTTCCTCAAAGGCACCTAACATGCCGTTGTGCGTCGTTAAGGCAATATGATGCAGCTGTTCGACCGCCGCTGAGGTGCGGCCATAGCGCACATCGGCGAGGGCGAGGAGGCCGGTCCCTAAGGTCCAGACCCGCGCCTCCTCGCCACGGGTGTGCATCAAGCCATACTCGTTGGTGAACGAGCGATGGAGTTCATCGAGCACCTGCTCGGCGCGCTCTGGCCGGGCAATGCCAAGCTGGACCGGTACGACCTGAGTCCAGTGGCCATCGAGTTGGGGCTGCAGGTCGGAATGCAACGAGTCAGCGTACAAGTGTTGGTCGGGTAGCCACCAGTCCCGCTCAAAGCGTCCACGCCAATCGTTGGCCCGGCTGCGATACTGCTCGGCCTCCGGGCGCTCAAGGATGGCGGCCATTTCACCGAGCACACGCCACGCCGCATAGAGATAGCAGGCCGAGTCGAGTTTGAGTGCGCCCATGCCGGTCCGCTCGACCATGGCATCGCCCCAGGGATAGCCGTCGCCGTCGAAATCCCACAAGCCGCCGACATACTCCATGACCCCTTCGCGGCAGAGTGGGTACATTTCGCGTAAGAAAGCTAGATCGCCAGACCAACGCACATAATCCCACGCGGCGAGGGCAAATTGTGGCGTTTCCTGGGTATTGCCGGGATTAAAGGTCCGCCCGTTGGTTGTGATTTCGTGCGGCACCCGTCCGCAGGCCATGCGCGCTCGATCTGCCAGCAGCTGCAAGGCCGACTTCGTTTGTTGCGTGAAACCGGCTGCAGTTGCGCCCGGCACGGAATAGGTCGTATCACAGCCGAATAATTGGGGATACTCGGGTACCCCGGCCAAAAAATAGCCTGGCAGATACGGTGCATAGTCGGCCCATAACATATGCAAGTTCAGCTTCGCTAGCGCATACTCGTGGTTGATATCAGGATCGGGAGTTTCGAGTTGGACACCACCCCAAGCAATCTCGGCATAGCGTTCGCGTTTCGCTGCCAGGATCTGTGCACCCTGACCGGCCAGGCTGGCCCACAATTGCCGCGCGGCGTCGTGGCCATGCTGATGGTCGGCGGTCAAGAGAAACTCCCATCGGCGAGTTGCACCAGGCTCGATCGTGACCTCATAACGTAGCTCAACCGTGTCCTTGGCACCATCCTGCGCAATGAGTACGTCGTTCGGAGACTCGGGGCTGCCATAGGCCAATCCCCAACGACCTTGCCAGTCGCTGTCATAGGCCGTGACCAGCCCCTGCTCCTCTCGCAGCAGCGTCTGCCCCCGCTCCCAACCGCTGAACCAGGACGGTCGGATGTTGACCCGCAGCACCATGCTGATCGCGCCTTGCCACACCTCGGTCCCGATGTTGCTCACTTGGAGCAAGCCGAATAAGGCAGCGGCATCCTCGGCCATGACATCGGTACGCGCGACGGTGAGTTGGTTATGGCGGAAATGCAAGGTGGCGTCCGACATGCGGCCCTCGAAGTGCTCACAACTTGTCATAGCCGTCGCAGTCTCGTCTTGGTGGATGACGGTGTACCAGCCGTCCGCAAATTTGACTGGATGGACCCACAGGCCGCCCATCTCGCCGACGAGGTGCTCAGCTCCCAGCGGATCGAGCGCACCGTTGGTCGTGGCGAGCACATACGCCTTGTGTCCGCTTAGCATATACGGTGCAGGTTCGCGATCTTCGCGTTGGAGATGGATCGGCCCAAAGTCGAGCGTTTGATGGGTCATGGCAGTGTAACCGTATGCGTACCGGCTGCGAAGCTCCACTTGCCCGTGCCTCGCACGCCATCCGCTTCCAATTGTAAGGAGCTTTCGCAGCGTACAGTTAGGGTGCGTTGGGCATCAATGTGCAGATCCAGGAGGCCTGGACCAAAGGGCAACTGCTTAACTCCATGCGGCCCATCTTCACGAATCGTCCAGCGGACATAGGCTTTATGGGCATCGATCCAAATGCCAATGACATCCTCCAGCAGGAGCGCGATCGGCCCGCAGCCGGTCCAACCCACGAAATCCCGTCGTGCCGGAATGCCCGGCGCATCCTCGTCGGCACGGTAGTTTTCCCATAACGTCCCGGTGTTCCGGTAGACCCGTTCGAGGGCCTGGAGATGGCGTAGGGTCGCCTCAAGTGCGAAGTCGGCATAGCCAGCACGCGTCAGCCCTTTGATGACCATATAGTTGGTGGGCGCCCAGACTGACCCGAGCCAATAATCCCCGTGCGGTTTATAAAACGGGTGGTCGGCGGCCAGCGATGGGAAGGGATGGGTACGCCAGAAGGTCTGCGGATCGTTGAGATGGCCGACGAGCTTAGCGGCTTGTAACTGCGACGTGACGCCGGCAAGGAGTGGCCAGAAGGCGGCCACCGTTTTGCTTTTGATCGCCAAGCCTGCCGCGTCGACGTCCCAATAAAAGCCGTCGGCCTCGTCCCACATGTGGCTATTAATAACGTTCGCAAGCGTCTGATGCTGCTCACGATAGTGCTCAGCCGCTACGTCATCGCCTAGTTCCCGCGCGATCGTACTGAGCATGGTGGCATTCAACGCCTGCTGGCAGGTCATATCGATCCAACCGGCGGCAAAGCGCGGGGTGTTGTCCATACCCGAGCCCATATCGGTGATCCAGTAGGTGCCGTCGTCGTTGCGATGCCACTGCTCAAGGTAGCGGTAATAGCTATCGAGGTGCGGCCAGACCGTGCGTAGCCGTTCACGGTCGGCAGTCAAGCGATAGACCTGCCATTCGGCCCAGGCAAACAGTGGTGGATTGAGTGAATCGCCGCTGCGTTTGGCCCATAACCGAGCGCCGTTCTCCCAGCGGTATTCACGGGCGATATAACCATCGGTATCTTGCAGGCGGTAGAAGTTATCGAAGGCCGGCAACACCGGAATCAGTTCGCGACTATAGCGTGCGAAGGTGGCGATGAAGCAGGTGTCCCACTGGAAGATATTGCCGCCGAAGGCTGCATCAACATATGTCGGACTGAAGTTGTTTTCGGGTGTGCCATGCCGGACCATGCGCGCGGCCAACTGCCAGGCATACCAGTACAGCTCCACCAACTCAGGCCGTCGCGGTAGCTCAGGCTGTGGCAGTGCCGCGCGGAGCTCCTCCATCCCCAGTGTGAGTCCCATCGTCATAGCGTTGTCCTCAATCCTTGCTTAGCCCTCTGGCTGCATACCCGCCTCAAGTCCTCAGTCCTCCGTCCTCTTACACACCGTCGCGGATCATCGTCCAACTTGGTAGCAGGGCGCTGTGGCCAACAGCACGTAGCTTTGCCGCCGAGACCCGCTGACCCAGCCGGGCGGCCGTTGCAAGATCCAGCCCCTCGATCAAGGCCAGTAGCACGCCCGCTGTAAACGCATCGCCGGCGCCGGTCGCATCCGCCACCTCGATCTGCTCCGCCAAGAGGGCGGTATGGGTCTCGCCATCAGCCACCAGGACACCGTCTTTGCCCAGCGTCAGCAGCACCCGGCGTGCGCCGTACTCCTGAAAGCGCTTGATATATTCTGTTTTGCTATAACCCGGTCCAAAGATCGCGATCGCATCGTCGAGTGAGGGCTTAACTAACGTCGTTAATGGACAAAGCTCACGCAACAAGTGATGTAGTGTCGCCTCATCCGGCCCAATCCGTGAGCGGTAGTTGGGGTCTAGCGAAACGACCAGCCCGGCTGCATGTGCTTGCTTGATAGCGTTGATCGCTGTGCTGCGGGAGGGCTCCAATGATAGGGCATTCATTGAGACATGCAAGGCCTTGGCCCGCGCCAGCGCCTGTGCAAGTGAGGCAGTTGCATGGATGCCGTTGGGTTCCGGTGTCGCTTGAAGGTAGGCATCGGCACCACGGACCATTAGAAAATCAGGTGTACCGATCGTGCTGGCCACAAAGGTCAGCGTCGTAGGACGCTGAGCATCGACCTGCAGATAGGTATCTTCCACCTGGAGCCGCCGGACCTCCGAGCGGATGAAGCGACCAAAGGCGTCGTGGCCGACCCGCGCGATGACTGCCGACGAACGACCGAGCCGCGCCGCCGTCGCCGCAACATTAATCGGTGCCCCACCCAGATAGCGCTTAAAGGAGTCCACATCATCCAGTGACGCGCCGCGCTCAAGCGAAATCAAATCGACCAGCGCTTCACCAAGCGCTAGAATATCGATGGTTGGGCTATCTCCAGCTGTCATGGCGTCTCCTCTGCGTCTAAGCCGTTCCACGGGGTACCAACGTCGCCATCAATACGTCATGGATAGGTTGTGGCGGCTCCGCCCCAAGCTGCTCCATCAGCAACTCAACCCCCCGGCGTCCCATCTCGGCCATCGGCTGGCACATGGTCGTTAGGTTAACATAGGGTGCAAGCTCGATGTCATCATAGCCCATGATCGCTATATCTTCGGGGACGCGTAAGCCACGCCGGACGGCAGTCTGTAAGGCACCGAGCGCGTGGACGTCACTGGCTGCAAAAATAGCTGTCGGCGGGACGGGTAGATCGAGTAGCTGTTCGGTCATCCAGCCGCCGCCGGCATATGTGTCGACGCCGGATTGTTCCATCGACGGATAGGAGTGCAAATCGTGCGCTGCTAGGGCTGCATGGTAGCCTTCTAAGCGGTGGCGGTTCACCTGGAAGTGCAACTCTTCGTCAAGTGGGCCACTCATAAATGCGATGCGCCGGTGCCCGCGCCCGATCAAGTACTCGACAGCGAGGCGAGTTCCGGCGCGATTGTCCATGCCCACGGACGCGATCTCCGGATGCCAGCCATCGATCAGCACGGTTGGGATGCGGGCTCCTCGTAGCCGATCGACGTCCGCTTGCTCAAGGGGCAACGAAATGACGATCAGCCCGTCGATGCGACCACGGACCGGTAGCTCTTCGAAGTAATAGCTGCGAATGGCAGCGGTCTCAACGTTGAATATATTCAAATGATAGGGGGAGGGTAGGACGGCGGCGGCAATGCCTTGCAGCACGTTGACGTAGAAGGGTCGAACCAAGAAAGGGAGGATGACGCCGATGGTCAAGGTTTGGGCGGTTACCAGTTGGCGCGCCGCTTGGTTCGGGTAGTAGTCAAGCTCAAGAATAGCGCGCTGTACGCGTGCCCGCGTTTCGGGGTGGACCGCACTGGCGTTATTGATCACCCGCGAGACTGTGCCAACACCTACGCGCGCATGTTGGGCTACTTCCTTGATCGTCGCCATTATGGAATGGTTTCCATTACGTACCCCTACTATACGGACGCACATAAGCCGCGTCAAGCGTAATTATACAAAAAAGCCCCTCCCCCGTCGCAAACGGGAGAGGGATAGGTGGAGGGGTCGTTAGGCTACTGTGATCACCGGAGGTGGAATTGGTGCCGGTGTCGGTGGTGTGACTGCCATAATCTGTGGTCGTAAGGCAATCGCCAGCACCTGGTCCATGTTCTCGACCGGAATCAGCTCCAACTCTTTACGCACCTTTTCCGGCAGTTCCACAATGTCCTTAGCATTCTCCTGTGGCAGGAGGAAAGTTTTGATGCCGGCGCGATGTGCCGCCAGGGTTTTTTCCTTTAGGCCACCGATCGGCAGGATCTTGCCACGCAGGGTGATCTCACCGGTCATCGCCACATCCTTGCGCACAGCACGTCCGGTCATCGCTGAGACCAACGCGGTAGTCAGGGTAATACCCGCCGAGGGACCATCTTTGGGCACGGCACCTTCCGGCACGTGGATATGGATCGAGTGGTCTTCGAAGTACGAGGCCGGAATGCCAAAGTCGGCGGAGCGATAGCGCGCATAGCTCATGGCCGCCATCGCCGACTCTTTCATCACGTCGCCAAGCTGTCCCGTGAGCCGCAACTCGCCTTTGCCGTGGAGGGGCAAGACCTCGAACTGCAGCAGGTCGCCGCCGGTGACAGTATAGGCCGCGCCGGTCGCCACACCGATTTCGTCCTTCGCCTCAGCGGAGCCGAACGAGAACCTTTCGGGCCCAAGATAGTCGGGTACATCCTTGGCGTCGATGGCGACCTTGACCTGCTCCTCCGTATCGGCAACTCTGCGGGCCGCCTTGCGGCAGAGCGCCGCGATCTCGCGCTCAAGATTGCGTACGCCCGCTTCACGGGTGTAGGCGCGGATCAGCTTTAATAAGCCCTCGTCCGTTACGGTGAACTGCTCCGGCTTCAAGCCGTGGAACTCACGCTGTTTACGTACCAGGAAGTTCTTGGCGATTTCGAGCTTCTCGTCCTCGGTGTAGCCGCCGATCTCGATGATCTCCATACGGTCGCGCAGCGGCATCGGAATCGGATCAAGCTGGTTCGCGGTGGCGATAAAGATCACCTGCGACAGATCGACCGGAATCTCCATGTAATGATCCGAGAAAGTGTTGTTCTGCTCGGGGTCAAGTACTTCGAGCAAGGCCGACGTCGGGTCGCCCCGGAAATCGGCACCGAGCTTGTCGATCTCATCGAGAATAAAGACTGGCTGATTCGACTTCGCCGTCTTCAAGCTTTGAATGATGCGACCGGGCATCGCACCAATATAGGTGCGACGGTGCCCGCGGATCTCGGCCTCATCACGTACGCCACCCAGCGAGGCACGTACAAATTGGCGGCCCAGTGCCCGCGCAATGCTTTTGCCCAGGCTAGTCTTGCCAACGCCGGGTGGTCCCACAAAGCACAGGATCGGCGAACGCATCTTTTCGCCGGCGAGCTTGCGCACCGCCAGGTATTCGATCAGGCGCTCCTTGACCTTGTTGAGGCCAAAGTGATCTTCATCCAAGATCTTCTGTGCTTCGCTCAAAATGATCGGCTGCTGCGTCTCCTTGGCCCATGGCAAGCTCAGTATCCAGTCGATATAGGTCCGAATCACACCGGCTTCGGGTGAGTTCATGCCTTGTTGGATCAGCCGTTTGAGCTCATGCGTCGCCGCCTCTTTGACATAGTCGGGTGCGTCAAGCTCCAAAATCTTGCGCTTGAGCTCGTCAACCGGATCTTCGTCGAACTCGTCTTCGCCCAACTCGCGCCGAATGGCCTTCATCTGCTCGCGTAGGAAGTATTCTTTTTGCGACTGGTCGAGCGCATCTTTCGTTTCGCTTTGAATCTTCTGCCGCAGGCGCAAGAGCTCAAGCTGGTGCGATAGCTCAAGCTGCACTTTATGCAGCCGCTCCATCGGATCCAGGGTAAGCAGCAACTCCAGCCGATCCTGAAACTCAAAGGACGGCCCATAGGCCACCACATCGGCTAGATGACCGGGTTGCGTGATCCGCTTAACAAAGGCTACGGCCTCTTGCGAGACATCCGGCATATAGCTGATGATCTCTTCGACCTGCGACTTCACCTCGCCCATCAGCGCCTCGGCCTCGGGACCCTCTACTTCGGGGTCGGTGTAGGGCACACAGGTGACGCGGTAAAAGGGATCGGTTTGCGCGTAGTCCTTCACCTCGGCTCGGCTGACCCCTTCCAGAATAATCTGGACGGTATCATCGGATTTCTTGGCGAACTCTTCCAACCGTGCAATCACCCCGACCGGTGGCAGTGGCTGCGGCGCGTTACCTTTAAAGCCTTCGATGTCGGACTCTGGAACGAAGATGAGCAATACCTCTTTGTCACCCTCCATGGCCTCTTCCATGGCACGGTACGATTTACCTTTGCCAACCTGTAAAGGCACCGGGATGCGGGGCATGATCACCATTTCGCCCAGAATGACTAGGGGCAGTGTCCGCTCCGTGGTGGACTGCTCGGTGATCTCAACTTCGTGTTGATCCGTGTCTGTCATAAAATAACTGCCTCATGGCCCGTACAAGTACCGGCCTATACACAATTTGCATTCTAATGATTTGGTATATTATACCGCGTTTACCTTAACACTCCTGACCATAAGTGTAAGAGTAGTGCTAACGTTCGGCATGGCTATCGAAGGACTGCCGAGAACAGCATTATGAGGGGATGTTGGGGATGGAAGGATAGGGTTCGGAGCTACGAAACATTCCTAAGGGGATGCCTTAACGCTAGGCACCTATGTTCGCATCACCAGACGTTCAATCGCGTACTTATAGGTGCAGCGTATGGCGTAATGCTGCGTCAACCTCGGCCATGGGGATTATCCCGATCACTTGCTCGATCGCCATTTCACTAATCGTGGCTAGGTTGTCCGTCATCACTACTGAGTCACTGAGCAAGCCCGACCGTTGACCAATTGGACGCGATTGCACGATGCGTACGCGTGAAGGATGATTGGCTCGAAACATGCGGCTCGTGATCATGGCAACGATAATTTGCTGTAAGCCACTCTCAAGCTGATCAGCCTGCACGATGAGAGCAGGTCGCAGTTTGGCGGTGCGAAGGTTGGAGTTCGGAAACAGCACCAGTACGACATCACCCCGTTTAGGGCTTAGTGGTTGCGGGAGGGTAGCTGTCATAGATATCCATCTCGGGGCTATTCCATTCATCGATAAAGGATGTTAAGCGCTGTCGTAGCTCGGCTGCTGCAGTCACGTCTATCCCACGGGCAGGAAGGTCAACGGAATTAAGTGGCATAAAGGTAACGATCACCCGCACGTCGCCATGCAAGCCGGTCGGCTGCTCGGTCAACTCAATCTTGCCGTTATGGTACACACCCTCGACACTGGTAAGCATTGCTATAGCTCCTTCACAATGCACTATAGTACCAAAGTTGTGAGTTCATGAGTAGCATGTCTAGCTCATCTTTGGCAATCAGTCAAGCAGGTGCCAGAACTAGCTGTTATCCTGCCATCTCTTTCATCAGTTCAAGCGTGGCTCGGCAGTCGCCTAATGCACTATGATCACCACCTTGCAGCTTATGCCAGCGGTAATTGTTGTACGCCTCTATTGCACCTGTTGCTGGGCCAAGTATCCTTGAATGGTGATCCGCTTTAGGTAGGTTCTCATGCCCTTAAGCGTCCCTAGGCCGATCCGATTTTGGACGTTTGGGGAGTAACAGCCCATCATATAAGAGTTCGGCGGATGCTGTTCAGCGGACTAGCGCAGCCGTGACACCTCGTGTGCTGACTCAATAAGGAGGTTTCACAGGTTCTCCTATTGCTGTCCTAACCAGCAAGCGTGCGCAACCAAGGCCTGCCGCTGGTGATCCGCACTCCAATCAGTAACGTCAGCAACCTGCCGATAGCGCACATCTACTCCTTCATCCGAACAGTGCAGTTCCCCTCCAACAACGCTGGAGTAATATAGCCCCATGCTGGTCAAAAATAGCGGCGTTCGCGCCGACTGAAGGCGAAGGGCCGCCAAGTTGGGCGGCCAGACGCTGACGGATATCCGCTGGTGGTAGGTCAACCACCATGCCGTAATAGTGGATAGCCAGTTCAAGCAGACGTCTGTACCGTTGCTGATCATACCAATCTTGTGAATAGCGCAAACCATTACGGGCCATCGCTTGCAATTCATCTAGCAAAGGGAGGATATCCATAGGGCTGTTGTTCTCCGCCGTTGACGAAGTAATACATCGTGGTCCTTTTGAAATCGTTGGCCGTGATCGTAGCAAGCGGTGCTCACCAATCACCAAAGGAGCATCGTCCATCAGATATATTACACGAGCACGTTGACGACACGTCCTTCACGACGAGCCGTCTCTGCTGCAAAGACGGTCAAATGCGTCTCAAGGCTTTCTTGAGGGCCAGAGAGGATTTGCGTGGCATCATTGCTGGCCAGTGCCGCGACGAAGTGTTGCATGAGCGCGTAATCGCCACCCCCATGGCCCGTCAAAATCGAGCCATCGGATGACTGGTCGGTCGTGATGACCTCGGTTTGGTCGGTCAGAAAATCGTAGATCTCGATGGTGGAGCCATCGCCGTAGATCTCCCCGTGCGTACCAAAGATGCGCGTCTCGCGATCGCGCTGCTTAGTAAAGGCCGTCATCGTAAACGAGGCGGTCGCGCCGTTGGCGAAGACCATGTTGACGACCTGATGATCGACAACATCGTTGTCGCAGCCATAGACGCAGCGGCCATAGGGACCTGTGCGGAGGGCCTCCGTCACCCCGGTCACGGTTACATCAGGTGTGAGAACGTTCACGGGCCAGCCAGTCTCACCACGTTCGACGCGGCCAAGGTAGATCTTGATGGCCGAGTAGGGGCAGCGCGGCTCGACCGGACAGGTGAGACAGCGGTCGGTGGCCCCATCCGGTCGCTCCTCCGGACGGAAGTGCTTCAGGCTGCCGAAGGACGAGACCTGCACGCAGGGCTGGCCCATGATATAGCGGAGCCAGTCCACGTCATGGCAGGACTTGGCTAGGAGCATGGGTGATGATTGGGCTTCGTTGCGCCAGTTGCCGCGTACAAACGAGTGGGCCTGGTGCCAGTAGCCGACCGGTTCTAGGTGCGCGATGCTCACAATCGTGCCGATCCGGCCCGAGTCGATGATCGCCTTTAGTTGCTGCGTGTAATGGGTGTAACGCATCACATGGCACACCGCAAAAATAACGTCGTTTCGTTTTGCGGCTTCGACGATCCGTCGGCAATCCTCGGAACTTGGAGCCATCGGTTTTTCCAGCAAGATATGGTAGCCCAGATTGGCAAAGGCGATCGCTGGGTCGGCATGCTCAGCATCCTGAACGGCAATAATAACGCCATCCGCGAACTTTGGACGCTCTGTAAGCTGGCACCAGTCGTTACAAACGTTGTCGAAGGGAATATCATAGTCGTCGGCCAGCCGCTCACGGTAAAAGTCTCGTGGCTCGGCGACCCCGACGATCTGCACCTGTTCCGGATGTTGCCGCGCATAGGTCGCATACCCGGTACCGCGACTTCCGGCTCCCACCACAATCAGCCGTATTGGATCCATCACCGAACCTCCTCGTTCTGCTTGTCGAAAGTGCCGCTAGTATCGGTGATTTAGCAGCCTGTAGCAATCGTCTGGTCATGGCTCTATATGATCCTCACGGACATGCTACACTACCGGTTCTGCAGTTGGGGAAAAAGTGATGCACATACGAGACGCAATAAAGACCGTCGTCGCCGGTCGTGACCTTGAACAGGAGGCTGCCGCCGCCGTTATGGAAGCGATTATGAGTGGTGAGGCAACGGCGGCCCAGATCGCTGCTTTGCTTACTGCACTCCATCTTAAAGGTGAGACCGACGCTGAGATTGCGGGAATGGCGCTAGTCATGCGCGAAAAGGCGCTGCCGGTCGGGCACGAGGGCGCGGTGCTGGATACCTGCGGCACGGGCGGTGATGCCTCGAATACCTTTAACATTTCTACCGTCGCGGCATTCATCGCCGCCGGTGCCGGTGCGGTGGTGGCAAAGCATGGTAATCGCGCCATGTCATCGCAGTGTGGATCAGCAGATGTGTTGGAAGGGCTGGGCGTGGTGATCGACCTTGATGCCGAAGGCGTGCGGCGCTGCTTGGACAAGGCCGGCATTGGTTTCATGTTTGCACAGAAATTCCACCCGGCCATGCGTTATGCTGCGCCGATTCGTAGCGAGATCGGGATTCGAACTGTCTTTAATGTCCTGGGGCCACTCACCAATCCGGCGCACGCCCAGTATCAAGTGCTCGGTGTTGCCTCGGCTACGTTGGCCGAAAAGCTGGCGAGCGCCCTCAGTCGTATGGGTACCCAGCATGCTCTGGTCGTCCACGGCACCGACGGCGTTGACGAGATCAGCTTAAGTGCACCAAGCTTGGTGTGGGATGTGCGTGGTGGTGAGCAACCGCGCCGGTTCGAGATTAGCCCGGAGACGTTCGGCATCCGGCGCGCCGACCGGGCAAGTTTGCAGGGTGGCACCGTCGGTGAGAATGTAGCAATTGCACGGGGTATTTTGAGGGGCGAGGATCGGGGGCCACGCCGTGATGTGGTTTTGTTGAATGCGGCTGCCGCTATGGTCGCCGCCGATTATGCTGCTGAACTGCCCGAAGGGCTGGCGCTAGCTGCTGCTGCTTTGGATAATGGCTCGGCTATGCAACGACTCGAAGCTCTAGTCACGGCCAGCCGAGCGTAAGTGTTGCGACTTTGCGAGCGCGCTACAGCCGTGCTATACTTTTGCCGCGCGGGGATGTGGCGTAATTGGCAGCCGCGTATGCCTTAGGAGCATATACCGCAAGGTGTAAGGGTTCGAGTCCCTTCATCCCCACCAGGGAGCATAGCCGCCGCTTCGCTAAACACGAAGCGGCGGTTTTTTGCTACACGGTCCGCTGCCATAACAGCGCAATATCGCCGCGTGCATAAGTTGCTTCGCTATAACCGGCAAAGTTCAAACCGCCACGTATCAAACAGGCGACCGCCGGGTGATTCCGTACGGGGCAGGCGGCCAGCAAAGCTTGTTGGCCTTGTTCTTGTGCCAAGCGCGCGGCTTCCCGGATCAACTGGCTACCGAGGCCGCGTAGGCGCAGGGCTGGCGCGACGACCAGCCGCGCCAGAATCCAGGCCGGTTGCTCGATCGCCTGAGTCAGCACGGCGTAGCCAGCAATTGCGTCGCCTTCTTCGGCGACCAGGACCAGTTCGGCCACCCGCCAGAGCTCTTCCAGATGCGGATCTACCGTCTGCAGCATCACGGGTCGTGGTAAGCGGATGCAACGCAGTGCCACCGCAATCTCCGTGTTCACCAGCGGTTGGGTCGCATCGCGCTCAACCTGAACCTGCCACACATATGCCGATTGAACTTGGGTAGACAGTGCGGCACACGCTGCTAGCTCGGTCGGTTCAGCGCGTCGCAGGTTCATCTTTGCGGTCGGTACGCCGCACCGGTAGTTGCGATGGGGGAGTAACTGGTGATGGCTCCGCCATGACCGGCCCGCTGGTCGACCCCAGCAGCTCGGCTTCCTCGGCATGGACCTCTGCGATCGGCGTGGGACTATCGACTAGTTTGTTGTAAAGGTAGGCCAGCACGATACGTATGCTGGCGGCAACCGGAATCGCCACAAACAGACCTAGTGGACCGGCCAGATGGCCACCTGCCAGCACGGCGAAAATCACGACGATCGGGTGCAGCTTTACAATATGACCGACCAAGTTGGGGATGATCAAATGATCTTCAGCCTGGCGGAGCACCAGATAAACGCCCGCAACGACCAATGCCAACAGCCACTGCGGCCAGCCGAAGGGCGGCGTTTGCTGAACCAGTGAGACGAAGATCGTGATGGCTGCTGCGGTGTACGGACCGGCGAACGGAATGACCTCTAGGAAGCCGGTGGTAATCGCAAGGATTAGGGCATACTGAATCTGCAGGATCGAGAGTGCTGCCCAGGTGACAAGCGTCATGACCATGATCAGAATGATTTGTGAACGGATATAGGCGCCTAATACTCGGTCGACCGACTGGCCCAGTTCGCGAATCTCCTCACGGTGGGGGGGCGGAACGAGAGTATAGACTGAGTTAACGACGCGTTCGCCCTGCAGTAACAGATAGAAGGTCACGACCAGAAAGACGAGCCACAAAATCAGCCGTTCGATCACCCCAATCACTAGGTTGGGCAAATTCTTGGGAATATCGGTGATCAGCGTGGTGAGCCAGCGCACCAAATCGTCTTCGGCTGCTTGGAGATTAATGCTGACGCCGCCGACGCGTATCGCGCCATGTTGTTGGATCCAGCTCGAAGCACCATTCGCAAAATCCGGCAAGGCTGTACGCAAGCTGGTGAATTGATCGGCAACCAGCGGGCCGAGTGTATTCACTGCTGTGAAGATCAGGAAGCCGGCGATCACATAGAGCAGTAAGACCCAATAGAAGCGGCTGATACGTGTGCGGTGCGTTAGGATGCGGACGATTGGGCTGAGCAGGTAGGCCGTGACCATCGCCCACAAAAACGGCGTCAGCAAGCCATCCATCGCCCGCAGCAGCAAGACCAAGAGCGTCGTGACAATAGCGATGGTGGTAATTTTAGCCCATAGTGGGAAGTGCAACGATTGTGGCTGAGTCACACGGACCTCATGTACGTTGCCGTCGTACCGGAATATCGGCCTTTAGATGATCGGCAGTATCACCTCGCAGCAGCGACACCTCGATCGCATCGGCATCCTCAATATCAACATATTTCGAGATAACGGCTACAATTTCGGCGCGCATGGCCTCCATCATGTCGGGGGTCAACTTCACCCGATCATGGACCAGAACCGTCAGCAGGCGCTCTTTCGCTACCGACGAGCTGTTGGTACGAGTGCGACCAAGTAACGTATCTAAAAAGCTCATTGTGTATCTTCTCCTAGGTAAGAGGCGCCCGCGCCTAACGCCGTAAACCAAGAGCACCGAACATGCGGTTGAGCAAGCCCGTATTGCTCGTCAATACCTGCAAAGGAACATCTTCGCCCATCAAACGGCGGGCAATATTGGAAAACGCGCGGCCTGCTTGTGAGTTGCGATCCATGACCGCAACCTCGCCCCGGTTGGTGGTTGTGATAATACTTTGATCGTCGGGTACCACGCCGATCAGGTCAATCGCCAGAATCTCGACCACATCTTCGTTGGTCATCATGTCGCCACGCTTAACCATATCAGGACGAATGCGGTTCAGGATCAACTTCGGGTGGCCTTTTTCGTTGGCTTCGACCAGCCCCACAATCCGGTCGGCATCGCGCACCGCTGATACTTCGGGCGTCGTAACAATCACGACCTCATCGGCACCGGCGATCGCGTTGCGGAAACCGGCCTCGATGCCGGCCGGCGAGTCGATCAGGACGAAATCAAACTCGCGGCGCAGTTCGGTGCAGAGCGCCACCATATCGTCGGGTGTGACCGAATCCTTGTCGCGTGTTTGGGCAGCGGGGAGCAAGAACAACTCGGGGAAGCGCTTATCTTTAATCAAGGCCTGCCGTAACCGGCAGCGGCCTTCGACCACATCGACCAGATCATAGACGATGCGATTTTCCAAGCCCATCACGACATCAAGATTGCGCAGACCAATATCGGCGTCAACGACCGCCACGCGCTGGCCGTGGATGGCAAGCGCCGTGCCCAGGTTCGCTGTCGTCGTCGTTTTGCCGACGCCACCTTTACCAGATGTAATCGTGACGATGCGGGCCATAGTGTATTCCTTCCATAAATGTATTGGGTTAACGTTTGCCGGTTTCCCATGGCTCGACTTCAATGCCCTGTGCCGTGACGCGGGCAACTTCTGGACCCGATGGCCGCGATTCCGGTGGCCGAGCGATTTTCGTGCCGATGCGCAACATCGTCGGCGTGAGCTCGATCGCACATACGCAGGCGCTTTCGTCGCCCAGTGCTCCGGCATGTGCCGAACCGCGTAGCCGGCCCCACACAACAATGCTGCCGCCCGCAATTACTTCCGAGCCAGGATTAATGTCACCAATCACCGTAATATGTCCCGGATGGCGGAGCACCTGGCCTGAACGCAAGGTACGTTGTACCATAAAGGCCGAGTCCAGGTCGACGACCGGCGTAGCCGTTGGCGCAGGCCGGATGGCAGGACGTGTCGTGATACCGGCCGTTCTGCCGGCAGTCCGGCCCTCACGCGAGCCTGTCGCCAACACAGTGGGCTGCAGGCTATGCTCGGCCATCGCCGCCATTAATTGCTGCAGCTCTTCCTCCAAGATTGGGCGTTCGCCCGTATCGATTGTCAATTCGACGCCATGAAAGAACTCAGGGTTGCGGCCTAATTGCTCCCGTAGCGCCTGGAGTACCTCATCCCATGGCACCTGTTCGGCCAGCACAAGACGCAGCCCATCTTTTCCGCCTTTAATTGCGACTGGCCCCATGCTACCCTCCCAGGGTATGTTTACGATAATATTTTACAAGTATAGTGTACAGTTGCAAACCGCCAATGTTGCATTATGCTTGCAGTTGATGCTCGGGATACGCAATCGCCAGCGGCAACCGTTGGATGGGTAACGGCATGTGCCAGAGGCGCTGCACCACTGGCGCACTCTCAGCCGGGTCAGCACTCGTCCAAAACTCGATGCGTCCGGTTGTTCGTGTCGCTAATAGCCCCTGGTCGCGCAACACGCGTGCGGTTTGGCGGGCGACCGCCGCACCGGTATCAATCAGCCTGATCTGCGGGCCGAGCAGCATTGTCAAGGTGGGGCGCAAAAAGGGATAATGGGTGCAGCCCAGTACCAGCACATCGGCCCCACGGGCGATCAACGGGCCGGTATAACGTTCGATCAGCGCACAGGTGTCTGGACCATCCAGATCCCCGGCTTCGATCTGCTCAACGAGACCCGGACAGGGCTGCGTCAGCACTTCGACATCGTGGCCGTAACGCTCGATCAAGCTGCTTAAGCGCGTGCTTCGCGATGTGCCGACCGTGGCCAGCACCCCGATGACTCCAGTATGGGTAGCAGCAACGGCGGGCTTGATCGCGGGTTCCATAGCAATAATCGGCACCGGATAGGTCGCGCGTAGGAGCGGAGCCGCAGCTGCTGTTGCCGTATTACAGGCGACCACAATCACCTTCGCACCCTGCTCGATCAGCCAGCCGACGATTCGCAGTGAGCGTTGCTGGATAAAGGCTTCACCTCGGCTGCCATACGGACAATTATGCGAGTCGGCAGCGTAACAATAATCCTCGTTGGGCAACAAGGTACACAGTTCTCGGAGCACCGACAGCCCGCCTACGCCCGAATCAAACACCCCGATGGGGCCAGTAGTGTGCATACGCTGCGAGTATAGCATAGGTAGAGCGCCCTCACCCCGGCCAGCGGGCCGACCCTCTCCCACTGCGGAGGAGAGGGTTTAAAAAAGGGAATGCTATAGTTGCGTGCGAAACCGAAAGGGCGTACCCATGGATGACTACAACTTTCCCGATATTACCGACCGGCTCGTGCTCGATCCCAGCGCCTTTGTCCATCTGCAGGCCTATGTCTGCGGCACCATCACGCTCGGGGCCGAGTCGAGTGTCTGGCCCATGGCAGTGATCCGGGGCGATGAGGGTGTGATCGTGATTGGGGATCGAACCAATATCCAGGATGGCTGTGTGCTGCATGCCGATCCCGATGCTTATCTCACGATTGGTAACGACGTCACGCTCGGGCACGGCGCGCTGGTGCATGGCTGTACCATTGAGGACAACGTGCTGATCGGGATCGGTGCCGTGGTGCTCAACCATGCCGTCATTGGTACCGGCTCGATCATCGGTGCTCGCGCCCTCGTGACCGAGGGTATGGTCGTCCCACCCGGCTCGCTCGTCATGGGCGTACCTGGTAAGATTCGTCCCCTACGCCCCGAGCAACAGGAGCGCATCAGCCTGCCGGCTAAGCACTATGTCGCGCTCCAGCGGCTGCACCGGGAACGCGAACGGGGGTAGATAACCAATGGTGCTAGTGTCATCACAAACTAAACTGAGCGATCGAGAGATGGATTGTGCCGTCGGCGTCGATGGGCAATCCATCCCATTGCACCAGCACGTTGAAAACCGCCATCGTGTACGGCAGCCGTGTCCCCACACCTTCCCACGTCCGTTGGCTCCACTTCTTCAGCCGACACACCGTCGTCAACATCGACAACACGGTTTCCACCACCATCCGCCCATTCCAACTCCCGCGTTTGCAGGCTTTTTGGTTCGGTGGATCGCCATCCGTACTGTGAAACGCCATGTCGGTGAAGACCACCATCTCATCCGTAAAGTCGGTGATCAGCGTTCGAAAGGCGTTGTCAGCGACATTCGCTGTGTCGTAGTCCCAGGCCACGACCAGCCATACTGGTTGACCAGGTAGGCGAGCTTCATGCCCACGATCCAGCGATGGTTCGACAATCCTTTCCGTCCAATTTGCAGGTCGGCCCGGTCTTCGCGCCACGGATGGAGCAATTCGACCCCGTAGGTATCGGCCACCCCCAAGAGCGTCGGCTGCGCCAGGAAGGCGTTGGCCCAGTCGCTATGGCTCGAAAAGAGGCGAAACAGGTGGGTGCGTTCGGGCAAGCCAGGAAACCAGTTGCGATAATTGGCATGCAGCCAGCGATAAAAGGCACGTTGACCACTGCCTTTGAAGGCAAAGAGCAGCGCCAACGTGACGATCTCGCTGGGATGGAGATGAGCTTGAGGATGCTGGGGTTGGTGGCCGAGCAGCTGGTCCACACGGACATACAATCCAATGATAAAATCGTCGGTAGACATGCGATCCTCCAGCATGATGACGTTGAACACCATCACAATGGCTGGTTCGCATGTCCTTGTCAACTCCTTCCACTAGCACCATTCGTTAGATAGATCGGTGATGTGCCCAGAAGCGCTATGTACCGTAGCCTGCGTGCCATTGGGGCCGGGATGTCATAGTCTGATGGGTTCCAATGCTGAGCGTCCTCCCTGCACGGTGGTGGTCGAAATCCGCTGGTCAAAGGTCGCTAGCTTCCCACCGTGGTGAACGGCGAGACCAAGCAGATAGATATCCGTGACGTGAGTATGTGTGATTAAGACCCCAGGTTGAAGCAGATCACGAAGGCTGATATCGGCAGCCCAGAAGTGATGACCTGGCGTCTCACAGAACTGGCGTAGGATGGACAGCACGGCTGGGGCATCTCCGGGACGATTGGGATAACTGGGATGGCTGGCAATACGGACAAAGCCGTTTTCCGTGAGTGGGCAAGTTGCCCAAGCAGACTGGCCCCGCGTTGCAAACCAGCGGTGCGCCGGTTCGTGATGGATATGCATCGGGTCGCTGAGTGCCAGCAACACATTGACGTCCAGTAAATAGGTGGTCATGCCGCTTCGTCGCGAAGCTGGTTGACGAGTTCTAGGGTGACCACGTGTGCGTCGGGCTGAATCGGGAACAGCGGCACGCCGCTACGAGTTGTTACACCATCTTGCCGGGATAATGCTTGACGAACTAACTCAGAGAGGACCTTCCCTATAGAACTGTCCCGTCGGCGAGCGATATCCTTGGCGGCGAGGAGTACATCTTCGTCGAGATCGAGAGTTGTACGCATAGCATTTTCCAATCCAGTCCATGTCAGGTGTTACTCTATTGTCTTGATGTTAGTACATCAGGAATTTGATGTCAAGGCATTTCAGTGTGTTGCTAGGGTGATTCATAACTCTCCATCTCTCGCGCGATCCAAATCAGTTCGCCCCCAGCCTGCAGTAGTGGCCCACGATCAAACGAGCCATACAGTGCTTCGACCTCGAAGCCGCAACGGTGGAGCAGATGCTCGAACTCCCAGCGAAAGATATAGCGCATGCGTAACTCGCGGTACAGCCGCTTCACGACGCGACCGCGCTGGTCAAGTTCGTCATAGATGAAGTATTGGTCCAGGCGCTGGTTGAGTTGGTCATACTGGATGGTGGCCCACTCTACAAGCAGATGATTGCTGCTCGGATCAACGAACTCTTCGCCTGTGCGGTGCAGGGTGCCACTGGGGATGCGGCTGTGGGCGGCGATATATTCGAGCGACGGATCGAAAAAGTTGAGCGCAAGCCGGCCCCTTGGGAGTAGATGTCGTCGAATATTCTGGAGTGCCGCGATCTGATCGCTCACCTGGAGCAAGTGCAGAAAGGCCCGAAACGGCACCGTGACCAATGCGAAACGCTGGTCGAGTTGAAAGCTGCGCATATCACCCTCGGCAACCGTAATGCGCTGGCCGATCTCCGGCGCGAGCTTCGCGATCTTGCGTCGGGCCAGCGCGATCATCGCCGCCGATTGATCCAGTCCCATGATTTCGAACCCAGCCGTCGCCGTCGGGATTAAAATACGCCCTGTCCCGCACCCCAACTCCAGACATAGCCCATGCGCCCGCTCGGCCTCCCGCACATAAAAAGCAATATCGTCATCGTAGTGTTCATAGACCAAGTCATAGAGCTCGGCAAATTCGGCATAGTCGATGCCCATCCCAGCCTCCCCGCTTCGGTCGCTCAAAGGAGTATACTTTCGGTGTAGATATGAGGATACTCCATGACGCTTGAAGCTATTCTACCGCTCCATAAAGTCGTCCCATCCTGGACTCTGGCCGATGCAGCCGGCCGGCCTTTTAGCCTGTTTAAACCGCGCGGTCGTGCCCATACCTTGCTGCTCGTGGCCACAGCCGGCTTTGATATTGGCGGCTATTTGGCCGAAGTTGCTCCCCACCTCGCAGAATTGCAAGGTCTACCGGCGCGCGGCATTGCTGTGCTCGGGACGGCCAAGCCACCAACCGTTCCGTCTTGGACGACGCTGGCTGATAGTGAAGGACGCGTGATCCACAAGTATCTGCCCACCGGTGCCCAGGTCGGTCTCTTCATCCTCGACCGCTATAGCGAGCTCTACCACCAATGGGTTGGTGCCGGTGGGCAAGCCCTACCACCGGTCGTTGACGCGGTGGAATGGATCGAAGCCATTGGACGCCAGTGCGCCATCTAACTCACTGCACTCCACTATAATGACCACACGATCACGTACTTAAGGATGATCTATGCGCCTGTTCGATACGCTTGCTCAGCAAACCAAAACCATCGATTTTCCGGATGGTGTGGTTAAGATGTATGTTTGTGGCATCACACCCTACGATACCAGTCATATGGGCCATGCCCGCGTGGGTATTGTTTATGACACGCTGCGTCGTTACCTCGAATGGTGCGGCCTCCAAGTTCGCTATGTCCAGAACATCACCGATATTGACGACCCACTGTTCGAGCGGGCACGCCGTGACAAGGTTGATTGGCGTGTGCTTGGCGAGCAGCAAACTGTCCGCTATCTCCAATCGCTCGCCAAGGTAAACGTCGAGCAGCCCCACTTCTATATCAAGGCGACCTCCCAGATTACGCAGATGCTGCCCGTCATCACAGAACTGATCGAACGGGGCCATGCCTATGTTGTGGATGGGGCGGTCTACTATAGCGTCGCTTCCAAGCCCGACTTTGGCACCATCTTTCATCAGGACTATGCGACGATGCTCACGACCGCTAATGAACGCGGCAATGATGCCAACGATCCGCACAAACGCGATCCGCTTGATTTTGTCTTGTGGCAGCACTCGCAACCCGACGAGCCCGCTTGGCCAAGCCCGTGGGGTCCGGGGCGACCTGGCTGGCACATCGAATGTTCGACCATTGCAACCTCCTACCTCGGTCCCCAGGTCGATATTCATGGTGGCGGTACCGATCTCATCTTTCCCCACCATGCCTGTGAGATTGCGCAGGCCGAGCCGATCACCGGGGTAGTCCCTTTTGTGCGCGCCTGGATGCATGTCGGCATGGTGTATTTAGATGGCGAGAAGATGTCGAAATCGCTGGGCAACATGGCCTTTGTGGACGACGTATTAAAGAGCTATTCCGGCGCTGCCCTACGCTTGGCGACCTTAAAGCAGCCCTATCACGATCCGTATGAGTATCGCGAGGCAGATATCCAGGCTGCAGAGCAGCAAGCTATGGCACTGCGCGACGCCCTCGCGGTCCTGAGCGAAGCCACTGGGGAGCAGACTGCGCTTGATGGCACAGCTTATCGCAACCGTTTTGTCCAAACACTCGATGATAACTTCGACACGCCTGGCGCTATTATGATCCTTGATGAGCTTGCCGCAGCTATCGTGGAGACTGCACATGCTGGACGCAATGTCCAAGCAGCGCAGCACTTGCTCCACGAGTTGGCTGGCGTCCTCGGCCTTACGTTCTAAAGCTCAAGCGTGACGACGCCTTGCCGCAGGAGACGCGGCACGCTGCCTGTCACGTCGACAACCGTTGATGGCAGATCGCCGGGGGTGGCACCACCGTCGAGGATCAACGGCAAGCGCCCGCCAAGCTGCGCCAGGACCTGCTGGGCAGTAATGGGATTGGCAGCCCCATGGAGGTTTCCACTGGTGGCTGCCAGCGGTTGCCCGAGGTCGCGGATGAGTTGGCGCAACGCTGGGTGATCGGGCACGCGCACGGCGACAGTCGTACCGCCACCCAGCAGTTCGGGTGGCAACTGTGGCTGGGCTGGAACGACCAGTGTCAAGCCACCCGGCCAATAGCGCCGGGCGAGTTCTAGGGCGAGTGGGGGCAGTGCGGTCGTGACTGCTCCCAGATCCCTAGGGTCGGCCAGCAACAGGGGGATCGCCTGGGAACGTGGTCGCTCCTTGACGTCAAAAAGCTGTGCGACAGCCCGCGCGTCGTATCCAGCCGCACCTACGCCATAAACAGTATCGGTCGGAAAACCAATCACGCCGCCTTGCCGCAGGATCTGGAGGGCCAGATCGCTCCCTTGATCAAAGGCTTGAAGCACAGTTTCGTGCTGCACAACATTACTCCTGTCGTCGCTGACGGTCATCCGACCATCAGAGCAAAGTATAAATGGAGATTGAAAGGAAGATCGATGCCGATTGCCTTGGTTGTTCACGGTGGCGCATGGGCTATTCCTGCCGACGAACTGACAGCGCATGAACAGGGTGTGCGAACCGCCCTCATGACCGGGTGGCAACTGCTGAAAGCAGGTGGCACTGCTTTGGATGCTACTGAAGCTGCCGTGCGCGTCATGGAAGACGATCCCACCTTCGATGCCGGTGTCGGCTCGTTCTTGAATGCGGTTGGCAAGGTCGAAATGGACGCCGCCGTCATGGATGGGCGCACGCTCGATGTTGGAGCCGTCGCGGCGGTCGGACGCGTGCGGAATCCTGTCACGCTGGCGCGGCATGTGATGGCTACTGAGCATGTGCTGGTCGTCGGCGAAGGAGCCGAAGCGTTGGCCGAGGCTGCCGGCCTGCCTCTCTGCGACCCGATGAGCTTGGTCGTGCCCCGTGAGCGTATGCGCTGGGATGCCCAGCAACTCGATCCTCACTTCAAGTTGGAAACGTCCTTTCGTGGCCATGATACAGTTGGCGCGCTGGCGCTGGATCGTGATGGTAATCTGGCAGCCGCCATCTCGACCGGTGGTACACCCAATAAATTACCCGGTCGCGTCGGCGACTCGCCGCTGGTCGGCTCCGGCTTTTACGCCGATAACCTGGCAGGAGCTTGCTGTGCAACCGGCTGGGGGGAAGGCATTATGCGCGTGGTGCTGGCGAAGCATGCCGTTGATCTACTAGCGCACTATGATCCAGCCAATGCGGCACGCGTCGCGATTGAACAAATGGGCGCGCGCGTCAACGGCTTGGGTGGCTGCATTGTGCTTGATTACAGTGGGCGCGTCGGCTTCTTCCACAACACCCCGCGTATGGCTTTTGGTTATTGGTGCGAGGAGTTCGATGCTCCGCGTGTAGGCACCACCGCTCGCTAGTCGGCAGCTTCCAAAGTGGCCTGCTTGGTCATGCTATAATGCGCCGCTACGCAAGGCCCATACGGGAGTTTTTCTTTGGCGACAATCCTTCTGGTAGATGACGATGTTTCGCTCTTAGCAGCGCTCGGCACTGATCTCGAACGGGCCGGCTACACTGTGCTGCGTGCTTCCGACGTTGACAATGGTGCGCAGTTGCTTGAGCCTCCGCCGGATCTCGTGATCCTTGAGGTTAACAGCGACGGCGGCGCAGGCTGGGAGTTGCTGTCCTATGCAGTACGGCGGGGGACACCAGTCCTGGTGTTGACCAGCCGTGCGCGCGAAGAAGAGGTGGTCGAAGCGCTCGAAGCGGGCGCGGTGGATGTGTTGAGCAAACCGTACCGCACCAATGAATTGTTCGCTCGCATTCGCAGCCGGCTGGGAACTCCAGCGCCTGCCAGCTCTCCGCCGGTCAGCGGCTACCAACCGGCTGCCCGCCAACTGCCTCCGGCGGAAGAGGCCGAGATGTTTATGGACCATGCCGCCGAGCGCGAGTTGATGAGCGCGCCGACGGCACCGGTCGAGCCCCTAGCCCAGCCCATCGAGGATTTGCCACTTGGTGAACGGCTGCGGGCAGCACGCCAATCGCGCCGCCAGTCATTGGTTCAGGTCAACCTAGAAACCAAGAGCAACATTGCGATCTGGTATTTACAAGCCATGGAGGAAGAAAAGTTCGGTCTCCTACCGCGTGGACCGTTGGCTGCCCAGATGGTGCGGGAGTACGCTGAGTACCTCGGCCTCAATGGAGCCCACGCACTGGCCGACTTCCGCCGCCAGCATGACATAGGACCCTTTCAGCCCTTGCCCAGTCTGGGTGGTCGCCCGGAGCCGCGTACGTTGCCACGTTGGCTGGCCCCGGTCGCGGGACTGCTGGTGGCACTGGTGTTGTTAGTTGGCGGGTTAAGCTATTCGGCCAAAGCGCGCTCCAATGTGGGCGTGTTGGGCCAGAATATTCGTGGGGCCTTTGCGCGTGCAACACCGACGCCAACGCCGACCAACACCCCGCTGCCTGCAACCATAACACCGGTGCCCACGTTAACTTCAACCCCAACGGCGCTGCCGACGGCCACTGCAACTGCCACCGATACGCCGGTCCCCACGGCAACGTTGTCCCCGCCATCGCCGACGACTGTCCCTCCGCCACCCCCTTCGCCCGTGCCCGCCCGCCCCGCCCCGACCGTGCGCCGCCGTTGATGCGGTTGCGCCACGTTTAGGGGGCTTGGTAGCATAGCCCGGATTATTCACATCGAGGTACCTATGCGTCGTCGACAAGCATTATCCCTGCTACTCGTCCTGCTCGTTAGCCTGGCTGCACATGGGCAGCCTACTGCCCACGCTGCGCAACCTGCAGCCCGGCAAAACTCGGCTCTCCATCGCAGCGCCACGGGTTTTGTGCCCGGTCAACTGATCGTTGGCCTGCAGAGCGACTCAGTTCTCGCGGCTCAAAGCGCGGTGGCCCCGGTCACCATGCTACATAACCGTTGGGGCAACTTACAGATTACCGCTGCCGCAGCTTTGGGGCAGAATAGCTACCAGCTCGATCTCCCGTCGCAAGCAGATATCCCGGCCCTGGTGGAGATGATCAAACGTGATCCTGCCGTACGCTTCGCCGAGCCGAACTATCGCTATGACGTGCTCCGGACGCCCAACGATCCACTCTTCGGCTTTCAATACCTGCCCGACCGGATCAACCTGCGTCATGGCTGGGATGTGACTACCGGCTCACCCGGTGTCATCGTCGCGGTGATCGATACGGGCGTGAACCCGGATCATCCTGATCTGCAAAACAAGCTGGTGGCCGGTTATAACTATGTCGAAGGCAACGACCAGCCATTCGATGATGTCTTCCATGGGACGTTTGTTTCGGGCATCATCGCTGCGCCCGGCGATAATGGCGTGGGGGTAGCCGGCCTCTGCTGGCAGTGCCGCATCATGCCCATTCGAGCGCTTGGTCGCCAGGGTGGGACCGCTGGTAGCCTAGCCCAGAGCATCCGGTTTGCCGTTGACAATGGGGCGCGCATCATTAACATGAGTCTGGGTGGGGCCTATGATTCGACGCTGCTGCATGATGCGGTCAATTATGCCTTGAGCAAAAATGTGCTGGTGGTGGCGGCCGCCGGCAACTCCGGCGACACCGATAATGCTCCGAGCTACCCAGGGATCTACCCAGGGGTCCTTGAGGTCGGCGCTACCGACGCCGCCGATCATCTGGCCTCGTTTTCGACCCGCAATGGTAACGTTGGGCTCACGGCTCCGGGTGTTAATATTGCCAGCATCGCCAATGATCAGGATCTGCTGGCTTATGGGGCTTATAGTGGTACTTCGTTCAGTAGCGCGGTGGTGAGCGGTGTTGCGGCGTTGGTGTTGTCGGTCAACCCAAGCTTGAGCGCAGATCAGGTCAAACAGCTGCTGCTATCTACCCCTCAAGACCTCGGCACTCTCGGGCGCGATGATGGCTACGGGGCCGGTCGTGTCGATGCTGGTCGGGCCGTGGATGCGGCCTACCCGCAGTCCTTCGCCCCGGTTGCCGATCCGAAGGCGGCTGATGCCACCTTCTTCGCTGCGACCGGCCATACGTTGCACGGTGACTTCAAAACATATTGGAGCACGAATGGTGGCCTGCCAATCTTCGGCTATCCGATCTCCGAAGAGTTCGATGAGACGACCCCTGATGGCACCTTCCGCGTCCAATACTTCGAGCGCCAACGCTTCGAGCTCCATCCCAATCCGGGTGCAGCCGCGACCGTGCTGGGCGGACGCTTAGGCGAGCTCGGTCTCTTGCGGACAGGTCGAGATTGGCAGCGCTTGCCGCCCGGCGATCCCAGCGACCCAGATTGCCGCTTCTTTGCCACTACCGGTCATACCCTCTGCGGACCCTTCCGCGTCTTCTGGGAGGCGCACGGCTTGCATGTGCCGGGCTTATCGGCGGAGGCCCGCTCACTCCAACTGTGGGGTCTGCCACTGACCGAAGCACAAGAAGAAGTCAATGCTGCCGGGGACAATGTCATTACGCAATGGTTTGAGCGTGCGCGCTTCGAGTACCATTCGCTACCAGGTGGCACTGATCGCGTCCTACTCGGCCTGCTGGGTGACGAACTAGCGCGTCCTGCTTTGCCTGGGCCATCGCCAACTCCACAGCCCGGACCGAATTTGGATCGTTGTGCCAATATTCCGGCGGCTCAGGATGTGGTCATCGCTCCCGCCAACTGTGTGCTGTTTGGCACCACGCTCGAATTACAGATCACTGGCTTCCAGCCCGGTGAAAAGATCACGGTTCAGTTTGTCAACGAGCAGGGCAAGGTAGCGGACCAACCGAAAGGCAGCACCACTGAATTGACCGCAGCTACTGATGGTAGTGCCAGCGTTGCCGTTGATACCTCAGCCTTAACGCCTGGGTTGTGGTCGGCGGTCTTCCACGGCACAAGTAGCGGCCACCAGGCCACTATCTTCGTCCGTATCGTTGACGGCTAGCAGGGCTGCGCGTCATGCTCCCCATCATTTGGTCAATGGGGAATGTGAGACTCCTGCCCCTTGGCGGGGGCCTCACCCACGCACGCTTGAATTCCACCGGCGATTACAGACGCTAGTGCCGGCATTCGCCTTCACCGGCCATTTGACCAACACTTGTAGCGGCCGTTGGGCGAATGGCTTGCACCTCGATTTGAAAATCTTTGCGGGCAGTACATTGTTCGAAGCTTGCAGTGGTTGGTGCTTCACTTACTGGCACATACAGTTGGTTGGTATTCGGCGGTGTAATATAGCGAAATTCTTCGCCACTGTTCAGATATTTCAGTGTGATCAAAAAGCGCTGCTCATCGCTATAGGTGTCACGCCACCCAATGCAGAAGGAGGGGGTACTACTCACGCTCACATTACTTGGTACATTTCCAGGCGCTTGGCAAGGCGCAGGTGGTGTGAACATCCCATCGGGGTAGCGGTCGACGCCCATTAAGCCCAACAAGACGGTGAAGGGCTGCGGTTTGGTAGGATGATATTCAAAGCGCGCTCGCTCAAACCATTGGGTGAGTACACGATCACCATTCAGATTCGTGACGACCTGCAGCTCTGTTAAAGGATATCCGAACAGGGCAAGACTTTGCTGATGGCGCTCAGTTGTGGGTCTTGCAGCCCATGTGTCTGCCAGTACCACTTGAACCCACGCGCTTGTGCTTGATCACAGACAGTATGACTGGTTTGTGGGAACCATAAGCAGCCCAGTTTCGGTCCCGCTTCACGGGTAGCGGGTAGTCCATTTGCGGCGAACTGATCAGCGCCAAGCCGACCCAACAGCACGTCGTAGGGGGGACGGTTTTCGGGATGGTACTCGAAGCGAGCACGCTCAAACCACTGCGTGCGATAGTGTTTGCCCGTGTCTTGGTTGAGTTCGTCACGTGGTTCCGTCAGCGGATAGCCAAAGACAGGCAAGCCACCATGCTGCTCCCAGTACAACTGGAAGTTGGAGTCGATGCAGTGTCCCGTTTGAGCGAAGCACCATTTAGGACCTATTCCGCTCGTTGCATCAGCAGGTAATACTGTTGCAAAACCTATAAAGGAAAGAACAATCCCGCAGATGAGGCTGATATTTATATGTCGAAACCGTAGCCGCCGAGGGTTTTGACAGTGCATGACAATCATATAGTTTCTCCCAATATATTGAGTCTGCTGCCTGTAGAGCAGTGCTATCGTGTACTATCGTCCTCTATATCAAACATAATCTGCCCGGACGCAAGGACCGGTGCATCGTATCCTGGATGTGCAGATGGCGCGCCGGCTTGCCACATGTGCTGTGGCGGGATGGGAAGTGTAATCATCTCCCACATTATACTTTGCCACCCGATGGGAGATGCTGGGCCATCCGCCATTTTTGGCGTGGACGTTCTATGTGCAGAGGCGGTCTGTAGTACAACGGTTGGCGTGAGCAGCACAACCGTCGTTTGCGTCTCTTAGCTCTATTTCACAACCAAGGCAGCCCGGATCGAGCCCATCACAAATGGAGACGTTTGCGTATCTTGGAGCATATTGGCGTACGGATTATCTAAATAGATTGCCTGGAATTGGTGGACACCGCGTTCTTTCGGTAGCATCAGATCCGCATTCACGACTGCTTCTGTGCTTGGCTCCAGGCGTACCGCGAGAACATCCTTGCCGTCGAGTGTGATCTGATGATAGTCGAGAAAAGGCACGACTGCACGGACGGCATCAGGTTGGGGTGCTTTTTCGCTAAGGCGTGAGACAACGATTTGTAGTGGGTACGGTTGACCGAGCAGCACCGTGTCTGTGTAGACCAAGGCTCTCCGGAGTGGGGAGATAGGCTCCGTATGTCCAACAGACCGCCTCAGAAACATCACATCCAGATTCACGGGACCTTTCGTATTCGGAATGGACGCGTTACTGAGTACATCAAGCGTGCGTGCAGGTGTTTGCGTATCACCCACTACCACTGCAGTTCGGCGTGAGATAACGTTCCCGTGAATATCAGAGCGGTAATTCATATCCAGGGTCATGTTGAAAGGATCTTCGAAGCCCACCACTTGGACATCATGCCGTCCGGGTGTAAGGCTATCGAGGCTGAACGGGATGTTCATCTCTTTATGAGCTGGAACTTCAACAAGCTGCAACAAGCTAGGCTTGCCATCAAGGGTGAATGGTACTTGACGGTAATCAAGGATCGTTGTGATGAGAAAAGTTTTTGGTGATGCAGTATTGTTCAGCAGGATCAGCCAGGGATTAAAGTTGTTTGTCGCAACGAGGCGAAATTCGTCATTTTGAGGACGCTGCGTTACCGGTAGTGTACGATCTTCGGCCCGAACATACCCGAGACCACGTTCCCCTGATATACCGGCTGGGAAGGGACGAATATCGACCTGTGATGAGAGTGATGAGTGGACAACTACATCCCGTATCACGGACGCTGGCTGCTCCGTGGCTGCCGGTTGACGTGTCGTAGCAGGGGGTGTCAGCCCGTTCGTTTGCGTGCACCCCGCTAGGCCATATACATACAGCAACGTGAAGAAGAAGATCTGTAATCTGAAACGAAGCCGATGCATCATCATGGTTCCACACTTACCTTTAAATTGAGGCATCTTGTCCTCTCCACGCTGATGTGAGGTTGACTACCATACAGAAAGTATGAGCTAGAGCAACGGTACGTGCCAGCTCTGGTATGCTTCTCCATGCTTATTGACCTTTCAGTCTGGAGGAGCAGATGAGTGACACGTACCGCCGCTATCATGCCATCAAACGGGGCCTGATGCAATTCTATCAGCCGCAGCTCACTGGCCATCGTGAGCGCCATTTCAACACCCTGATCGCCATGATCTGTGGCTTGGCGGGTGGACACTGCGCCCACTTGTCAACCATCGCCGATCATGCTCCCAGTGGAGCTGCCACCCAGGAAAGTCTGCTGATCCGCTTGGCCCAGGGGGCACCCCCGCTGGCTCAAGCACGACGCACATACGCTGGACACCTGGTTTCTGCCGGTCGCTCAGGCGCTGCTCCAGAACCTTGCCCACCAGCCACTGCTCTTGGCGATTGACGGCAGCGTCGTCGGACGTGGCTGCATCGCCTTGATGGTCAGTGTGGTCTACCACGGTCGCGCCTTGCCCTTGACCTGGCTCGTCGTGCGCGGCAAGAAAGGCCACTTCCCGCAAGCACTGCACTGCGCGTTGCTCGCCCACCTCCAGACGCTCATCCCGACACAGGCTGAGGTCATTCTGCTAGGCGATGGCGAGTTTGATGGGACGGAGCTGCAGGCGCTGCTGCGGGAGTTCCACTGGCAGTATGTGTGCCGGACCGCTCCTCATCTGGTTATGACAGTCTACGGCCACGAGCGACACGTCGGAGCGCTTGCCCCAAGCCGTGGTGAATTGCTGGCGGTGCGTCCCGCCTGGATAACTGCCGCCTAGTATGGGCCGGTCAGCATCCTGGCGATTTGGGAGGCAGCTTACGAGGACCGGCTCTATCTCGTGACGAACATGCTGGATTTGGATGCGGCCTTAGCAGCCTATCGGAAACGGGCACATATCGAAACGTTCTTTTCGGACCAAAAAAGCCGCGGCTTCCAGCTCAACCGCAGCCATCTGTGTGACCCGCAGCGGCTGACGCGCTTGCTGATCGCCTCGTGCTTGGCGTACCTGTGGTTGGTGTATTTGGGGGTATGCGCGCTGCGTGACGGCTGGCTCAGACGGCTCCATCGGCAGGATCGGTGTGATCTCAGCCTGTTTCGGCTGGGCGTCCGGCTGCTTGCACGCTGTCTCAAGGAGCATCTTCCTCTTCCGAATGGGTTCTTGGTGCCCATCGTCTTTCCGACGAAGCCGGTCCTTCCGGTGCTGAGCCATGCCGCCTAAGCCGCACACATTTTCTGTACGGTAGTCAAATGTGAGGAGGACAAGATGTAGCTATCGCTTGACTTGCTTATCTTGAGTAGCGAGGTTGGTATCAGTATAGCCCGATTTATGGAAGAAATGATAGGACTTGGCGATGTACGTGCACTCGATGCACCTGCACCCGTAGTCGTACTACAAAGTGCCGAATGTGCGGTACCATGGGCGTAAGTTACTGACTAATGATGACGGTGTCTGCCAAAGGTTTGAGGGTGTCGATTGGAAGATCACTCGCAATCGTGATAATAAGGTCTCCTTTGACCCAAGCTAGTTGATTCGGTGTGGAGCCAGACATCTTCGTTAGAGCATACGCTGTTGATCCATCTCCCAGCTGCACTATTTTATTGCCGAGGCTTAGTGTTTCGCGTGCCGCTGCAGCCGATGGTCGTGCCGTTGTTACCAGCACCGTATGTCCACTTCCAGTATATCGAATACTGGATAGAACGGTGAACGCGAATTCACCTGCTGATGTAGCAGGCCCAGCCGGAAAATCGGCTGCGACTGATTGAGAAAGGGTACGGGGTGCCGTCCGTAGCTGAGCTACAGCACGACCATCGGGAGACTTAATACTTGCGCCGACTGATTTGGCAGTGAACGCTACAGAGTCCGGAGGTGCTAAACGCGGCACGGGTATAGCTGTGACACCTTCTGGCCGGGTTATTGTACCTGCGGAAATCGTATCCGTTGCGGGATTACGCACTTTAATACTGTTGGAATAGGCAAAGACGCCAACAGTTCCACATGCGAGCAGAACTACTATTGATAGAATGAGTGTCCGAAGTTTCATGCTGGTGAACATAATGACCTCCTAGAACAGCAATACAAATTGTACCTGCTGTACTCAGACGCGTCGAACTAGTACATAGATGTGGTGCTACAGCGGTAATGATAGTACAACACCAGGATGCTCAATTAGCAGGAGAAATTAGGTGCATAACTATCCTGTTGCACACCACCAGTAAAGCTAGCATGGATGGTGCCATTTGATGCCCACAGTCCAGCCGCGCTACCGTATGTAGAATAAGCTTGGGTTGTTCCATTTGTTCCACCACCACTTTGGAAAGTTTTGCGGCGCAAGGACCATGATGCACCATCCCACCAGTAGAGCCAGTTTGTGGCATCAGTCCAAGTACCCGCTGAATAACCGCTCCAGTTGACCTGTGTGGTGCCGGTAGCAGTCGGTGGGCCACAATAACCCGAGCTGAACGTGCTCCATGACGATGCTCCAACAGGAGTGATCATAAACATGAACTGGAATGTCGTTATGAGCATTGCCCCAATTAATACACATCGTGTGACGACATGACGGTGCTCGTTAAGATGAGTAAGCCGACACGTACCATTGCCTTTTGTCGTCATAGTGGCTCCTCCTAATTAGGAAACGTGATGGGCACCTATAATACCCTCGCCAAAGGTCGGTATCCGGTGAGGTAGACAATACGCATGTAGGTCAATCGTAAAGAACAATTCCTCCTTCCTATCGTTCATCTGCGTCGCTTATGTCCATGAGTGTAGTCCTCTGCCTCCGTCCTTACATCCGTAGAATTACGGATTGACGCTCCGTAGTTTCACGGATGCTCGTATGGCCCAAGTCGTGTAAGTTTATAGTGGTCCCAGTTGTCAAGACACCAATTTGACGAGTTTTCAGTAGGTCGCGCTCCTTTCAGGCGCAATAAAGACTTGACAGGTGTGGGCGGACGCGGGAACCCGTCCTCATCTCCGCCCACCAGGCTCTTGGTTACGCAGCCGGCGTCGACCGCTCCGTGCCGAAATAGACTGCCGCTGGTGTCCGATAGTCGAGCGCCATATGCGGCCGCTCCTGGTTATACTTGGTGATGTAGTGCCTCAGCCCCGTGCGCACGGCTCGGGGCGAGTCATACTCCTGTAAGTACAGATCCTCGTACTTCACCGTCCGCCAGAAGCGCTCGATGAAAATATTGTCCAGGACCCGCCCTTTGCCATCCATACTGATCTGGACCTCGCCATCCAGCAAGAGCTGGGTGTACTGCGGGCTGGTGAAGTGGCTCCCCTGATCACTCCTCTGAAAATGTCGTCCTCTCCTTGGCAAATACGCTTACAAATGCTCGGGTAGGCCTGCGCCGCTTGGCCCTGATCATGCCGCTAGTGCCGGCGGCCCAACTGCCGGCGGCTGGTCTTGTTCATCCCCCAGCTGTGGCTGAAGCTGAACCTCGTACCCCAATCGTTCCAGCCGACGGACCAGTTTCCGTTCGACCGCCTGCCGATCCAACTCATCGTAGTAATTCGGGCCGAGATCACGATACATCTCTTTACGCGTCAGAACATGATACACAATGATCAGGATCGAGTGGCCAACTGCAATGAGCGCGCGACGACAGCCCCGCCGGACCAGCAAGCGACGGTACTGTGCGCCCAGATAGGTCTTCTTGGTCCCCGCTGCTCCATGCGCGGCTTCCACTAACACCTGCCGCAACCAGGGGCTGCCCTTCCGCGTCTTACCCCTTAGACGTTTGCCTGCACTTTCATTATTCCCCGGGCACATTCCGGCCCATGACGCCAGATGCGCCGCGCTCGGGAACCGCTGCATATCCGTCTTCGGAGAATACCCCTATTGATCGCACGGCCGCTCCCCTCGAGACGGTCACCGTTATCGACCCGACCCATCATCTCTACGGCCTGCGCCTGCCGCTCCGGCGCGTTGACCTGCATCAC
>JACDGP010000151.1 GCA_013821605.1 Herpetosiphonaceae bacterium | reverse complement strand
ATGCTGCTCCGCTGGAGCATCGTGTAATGCCGCGATCAGGTCGCGGAGCCGCGGTGTCAGGATGATCAGATACCGCGCGCTGCTGCTAGCCTCGTAGGTGTGTGGCACGCCCGCTGGCACGAACACGGTTGTGCCAGCTTCCGCCGTAACCGCGTGATCGGCGAACGTGAAGTTCAGCGTCCCCTCAAGCACGTGCCAAGCCTCGTCATCAGCATGATGCACGTGGAGGTAGGCGGGACCGCTGCCCCGCCACTCCTGGATCGAAAACGACTGTCCACTTGCAGCGATCGGTCGTTGGTCGTCCTTGCGCTGTCCTACTTCAGGCACGATGATCGGTTCTAGTGCCACTGATTTCTCCTTGATACAAGTTGAGCGATGTCGCCCTTATGATACCTAGAGCACGGACCAGAATGGAGCGGCTCTTGCCCTTGGTGGCAGCTTTGCTAAGTTTAGGCCTACCCGTGCCAGCTACTTACGACATCCATCAGCTTTTTTAGCACGGATATTCGAAGCAGCCAGCACAACGGCGTCCCGGCTGTTGGCTGACATGCGAACATTTCCTTTACCGAAACGCCGGCATGACCCGCTCCGCAAAGAGTTCGATATCCGCTGTATCCGGGAACTGGCTAGATTCCACCTGGAAGAGATCAAAGCCAAGCTCAACCAGTGCTTGAATCTGCTCGGTGACCGCCACCGGATCGCCTGCGATAGGCGGTCGGTCGCCGGTTAAGTTGCGCTCGGCCGCACGCTTCATCGCAGCATGGTGATCGCGATCAATGATCACCGGTCCCGCCCAGCTCTTGCGGATCGAGGCGAAATCGCGGCCCTCAGCTTTGCAGTGCTCAGCCAGCACCTCAAGCTTGTGACGAGCAACGTCGGCTTGGCGATTATAGATGTTCCACCAATCAGCATGACGTGCAACGGCACGGAGCGTACGCTGCTCGCCATCGCCGCCGATCATGATCGGTGGAACCGGCTGCGGTCGAGGTTCGCAGCGGGCATGTTCGATATGATAGTAGCGACCCTGGAAGGAAGGCTGCTCGTCGTGCCACATTGCCTTGATCACCTGCAGCCCCTCCTCCATCATCGCGATCCGCGTGGCAGCGCTCGGAAAATCATAGCCATAGGCCAGGTATTCCTCTTTGTGCCAGCCAGCTCCGTAGCCCAGCACGAAGCGACCGCCACTGAGCGACTGGAGTGAAGCGCTCATTTTGGCCACGAGTGCGGGTGGCCGGTACGAATTACAGCTGACGAGATGCCCAAGCTGTAGTTCGGGCGCGAGGGCTGCGGCATAGCCCAGTACCGTCCAAGCCTCGTGAATATCCTCTTCCCCAAACATGAAGTGGTCGGCGAACCACAGCGAGCTAAACGAGTCGCGCGCAATCGCGATGGCCCGTTGCAAGGCGGGCGCGAAGGCGTGGCCCCGCGCTTTCTCGGAGCCCGTGGGACCAAAAAAACCGAACTCAATGGGTTTGGCCATAACCTCTCTCCTATCGCATACTGTATTAAGCCCTCCTCCTTCAAGAGTTGTTCCATGCCCATACAACCTGCACCCTACGATATCTGGGCCTATTCCGTGCTAGACTAGCTTGGTAAAATCGTTCTTTGGCGCTGCGAAGCTCTACATCTCATGATCATCGTTCTCCTCGATAAAGGCGGCGTCCGTTGAGAGGTACACACGTGCAACCTGAACCGCAAGCAAGCACCTTGAGCGCTGAGCGCATCAAGCAACTGGTGAGCCAGCTGACACTTGAAGAGCAGGTGTCTCTACTGGCCGGTGCGGACTTCTGGACGACCGTTCCGATTCCACGCCTCCACATCCCCGCCCTGAAAGTTACAGACGGCCCAGCAGGTGCGCGTGGCGGTGGTCCCCTCATCGGCGGCAAGCACACCGCAGCCTTCCCTGTTGGTATCGCCCTTGGCGCCACCTGGAACGTGGATTTGCTGCGTGACGTTGGCCGGCATCTTGCGCGCGAAGCCACGGACAAGGGTGCTGGCGTACTCCTTGGGCCCACCGTCAACGTGTTCCGCAGCACCCTCAACGGTCGCAACTTCGAAAGCTACGCCGAAGACCCCTTCCTGACGGGCAAACTCGCCGCCGCCTATATCCAGGGACTGCAGGGTGCGGGCGTCGCCGCGACCGTGAAACACTTCGCCGGTAATGAATCCGAATACCAGCGGGGCACCATTAACAGCGACATTCCCGAACGGGCGCTACGCGAACTCTACCTGCTGCCCTTCGAACTCGCGGTCAAGGAAGGTGGCAGCTGGGCGGTCATGAGCGCGTACAACAAGCTGCACGACACATACTGCAGCGAGAACAAACAGTTCCTGACTGACATCCTACGCGGCGAGTGGGGCTTCGATGGCTTGGTGATGAGTGACTGGGGCGGTACGCACTCCGCCGGGGCAAGCGTACGTGCGGGTCTCGACCTTGAAATGCCTGGACCGGCGCAAGCGCGAGCAACACTACTCGCGGAGGCTGAGGCGGACGAGGCAACTCGCGCGGCCGTGCGGGTGGCCGCGAAGAACGTCTTGCGGCTCCTGGAGCGCACCGGCACCTTCGCACAACTGCGTGACGTAAGCGATGCGGCTGAACGTGACGAAGAATACGCCGATACACGTGCCCTGATTCGACAAGCGGGCGCGGAGGGCACCGTCCTGCTGAAAAATGCCGGAAGTCTGCTGCCCCTTCCAGCCCACGCACGCGTTGCGGTGATCGGCCCGAATGCGGCCACAGGCCAAGTGATGGGCGGCGGTAGTGCGCAGATGAATGCCCATCGCCGCGTTTCACCACTAGAAGGCCTGCGCGAAGCACTTGGCGAGGGCAACGTTACCTACGCTATCGGCTGTGACAACGACAAGTTCCTGCCCATCTCCACTGTAGCGATGCACATCGAGTACCGTGCTGTGGAGGGCGACACAATCCTCGCACAGGAGAGCCGCCCGCTTGGTGAAGTTATGTGGTTCGAGCTTCCTCCCGATGTTCCGGCTGATTTCCGCGCCCGCTTGACGAGCACCATTAGTATCGTAGAGGCAGGTGAGTACGACCTCAGCCTCGCGAGCGCCGGCTTAAGCCGCCTCTTGCTTGACGGCGCACTACTAATCGACAACTGGGAGCACTTCCAAGCCGGCGGTACGTACTTTGGTTTCGGTAGTGACGAACTCCGTGCCCACCACTTCTTGAGCGCCGGCGAGCACACTGTGGTCATCGAGTTCACGCCACAGCAGGTGGAAGTGGGCATTGCGTCGATGAGTGCCCTGCGCTTCGGCTTCCGCAAGCCGCTGCCGGACACGAGCATCCAAGACGCCGCCCGTGTCGCTGCGGCAGCGGACTACGCCGTAGTCTGCGCCGGCACCAATGGCGACTGGGAAACCGAAGGTGTCGACCGCTGGGGTCTGACATTGCCCGGTCGTCAGGATGAACTCGTGCGTGCGGTCGCCCAAGCCAACCCCCACACGATCGTGCTGCTACAAACTGGTGGTCCGGTCCTGCTACCCTGGCTCGATGACGTGCCCGCGCTGCTCCAAGCCTGGTTCCCTGGCCAGGAGGCCGGATACGCCATTGCGGATGTCCTACTTGGCCGGGACGAGCCAAGCGGACGCTTGCCGCAAACCTTCCCCGCCCGCCTGGAGGACGACCCGGTGCACCCCGAGCATCCGGACCGCCAGTATCCGGGCACGGATGGACACGTCGAATACCGCGAAGGCTTGTACATCGGCTACCGCCACGTGGACCGCGCGGCCCTGACGCCACGCTTCCCTTTCGGCTTCGGCCTCTCGTACACCACCTTCGAGCTAGGAGAGCCACAACTGAGTGGGGATACCCTGCAGCCGGGTGGCGAGCTTACCGTCACCATTCTGGTACGTAACACCGGTTCGCGCGCTGGACAAACGGTCATCCAGTTGTATGTCCACGACGTCGAAACACAGCTCGAACGCCCGAACAAAGAACTGAAGGCCTTCGCCAAAGCAACGTTGCAGCCGAACGAGACGCAGGACGTGACCTTCACCCTAGGCATGCGCTCCCTAGCCTATTATGACGACACTCGCGCGGCATGGGTTGCCGGCATGGGTGACTTTGACCTGCTGATCGGGCTCAGCAGTGCCGACCTGCCTCGCACCGCCCGCGTGCGCCTCACAAATGAGTGGATACAGCCCGGTACATAGGAGCAAACGTGAACTGGGTGGCCGTCAAAGTTTTGTAAGGTTGCAGGACGACCCTCACCCCGGCCTGCGGGCCACCCCTCTCCCAGTGCGCGGGCGAGGGGAAGGAAGCATTTCACCTCAAAATGACGGGCACCCACGTGGATTGTGTTCCTTGACGCGCATGCGTATACTGTCCATACACGAGGTTCATCTAATGTCGCTCACTTCGCGGGACGTAGCCCTCGATACACCATCCTTGGTCATTGACCTGGATCGCATGGAAGCCAACATCCGGCGTTGGCAAGCCACGATGGATGTCGCTGGCGTAGCCTTAAGACCCCATGTCAAAACGCATAAGTCGCCGGAGATAGCGCAAATGCAACTCGCCGCCGGCGCAGTCGGTATCACCGTCGCCAAGGTCGCTGAGGCTGAAGTCTTTGCGGCACATGGCTGCCGCGATATCTTTATCGCATTTCCGGTGATTGGCGCTGAGAAGTGGCGGCGTGCTGCTGCGCTCGCTCGTGATTGTCGCCTTACGGTAGGGGTCGATAGTGCGCTTGGTGCCCGTGGGTTGAGTGCTGCAGCCATTGCGGCCGGCGTGACGCTGCGTGTGCGCGTCGAGGTCGACACGGGGCTGCAGCGCGCTGGTCTGCCGGTCCAAGAAGTTGGTGCGCTCTGCCGGCAGTTGCTGGAGTTGCCGGGTCTGGAGCTCGATGGTCTCTTCACCTTCCGTAGCACCGGCTTTGCTGCCGCAGGTAAACGCACTGCTGAGGAAATTGGGGCCGAGGAAGGAAGCGTGATGGTTGAACTGGCCCGCGACCTGCGCGCTGCCAGCATCCCGATCCATTCGGTCAGTGTCGGCTCGACGCCCACCGCACGGGCGGCGGCGCGTGTGCCCGGCGTGACCGAGGTCCGCCCAGGAACCTATATCTTTGGCGACTATATGCAGACCGGCGGCGGGTACATCGGCGAAGACGAAGTCGCTCTTTCGATTCTCTGCACGGTGGTAAGCCGCCCGGCACCCGATCTCGCGACGATTGATGGCGGTTCGAAAACCTTCAGTGGTGACGTGCTACCCGAACGGCTCGGCCTACGCGGCTACGCTCGGGTGGTCGGCATGGATGCCTACCTGGAGCGTATGTCTGAAGAGCATGGGGTCGTACGGCTTGGGCCTGGCATCAACCTGCACATTGGCGACCGTATCGCGCTCCACCCGATCCACGTTTGCACGACCGTTAATCTCTCAGATGAGTTGATCGGCCTGCGGAACGGGCAGATTGAGCGCATCTTCCCCGTACTGGCCCGTGGTAAACGAACATGAGCACCGAGGAGCAATAACGATGGCGAAGCAGCTTATCCAGCCGCCGAACGGTCCCAAACCGGGTGGGGCGTACTCGCCCGGTCTACGGGCCGGTGATTTTATCTTCGTGGCGGGTCAGGGACCTACTAATCCCGCTACCGGTGCAGTTGGCGAGACGATCGAAGAACAAACCACGCAGGTCCTGGAGAATATTCGGACCATCCTGGAGGCTGGCGGTGCGACGATGGCCGACGTAGTGAAAGCGACGGTTCACCTGAGCGACTTGAGCCTCTTCCCGCGCTACAATGCGGTCTATGCCACATACTTCCCCGATCCGAAGCCTGTGCGGACGACGGTTGGTAGCCAGCTGCTGAATATCCTGGTCGAGATCGATGTGATCGCCTACGTCGGTGACCGGTGATAGGTGACCGGCATGCACTTTGACCTGTTGATCAGGAACGGGATAGTCTGCGACCCGAGCAGCGGGACAAACGGCCGGTTCGACGTGGCGGTCAGCGCTGGTCGCATCGCAGCAGTCGAGCCCACCATTGCTACGGATACGGCGACCGAGGTCATTGATGCCGCAGGCCAATATGTAACACCGGGGCTCGTCGACCTCCACACCCACATCTATCATGGTGCAACATATTGGGGTATTCGCGCAGCTCCGGTCGCAGCGCGCACGGGAGTAACGACCTGGATTGATGCCGGCTCTGCTGGCGCGTACAGCATGCTGGGCTTCCGCGACTTCGTAGCCACTCCAGCTAACGTCAACGTCTTTGCTCTGCTCAACATCTCCGCGATTGGTTTGATCGCACCAACCTGGGAGCTCGCCAATCTCAACTATTGTGATGTCGACCTCTGCTGCAAGCTCGCTGAGCAGAACCCTGAACTGGTACGCGGCATCAAGGCACGCATCGACGTCAACACGCTGGGTGGCAGCGGCCTAGAGCCCCTTCGTCGAGCGCGACGCGTCGCCGATTATTGTGCACTGCCGCTGATGGTGCATATCGGCGTTGGCCCACCGGCACTGGGAGAGGTGCTCACATGGATGCGTCCGGGCGATATTCTGACCCACTGCTTTACCGGCAATTCGATGCGCATCGTTGATGACGCCGGCAAACTGCGTCCTGAGGTGCAGCACGCCCGCGAGCAAGGCATCGTGATGGATATCGGCCATGGTGGTGGGTCGTTCTCGTTCACAACGGCGGAAGCGGTGATGAGCAGCGGCTTCTGGCCCGATGTCATCTCGTCGGACATCCACCAGCTCTCGATCCACGGCCCACTTTATGATCTGCCCACCTGCATGAGTAAGTTTCTGGCCCTCGGCATGCCCTTCGAGGACGTTGTGCGTGCCACCACCATACGTCCCGCCGCTGTAATGGGACTACCGGACGGCGCTGGGACCCTGCGACCTGGCGCACGAGCCGACCTTGCGCTCTTTCAGATCGAGGGTGGCGACTTCACGTTTTATGACGTGCATATGGAACCGCACGTTGGACATGAACTCATCCACAACACCTTAACGATTGCTGCAGGTCAACCATTGCCCCATCTACCCGCCGACCCGCCAGCGCCCTGGAGCGAACTGAGCGAGGAGCAACGGAGTTTGTTATGACAACAGCCCAGGATGTCGCCCAATGGATGGCCGAGCGCGTCAACGAGTTCTATATGCCGCGGACCGCGATTGCCCAGGAAATCTATGATCGCTTTGGCGAGCCATTTGTAACCGCAACCGGTGACGGCATGTGGAGCATCGCGCCCGCTGTGCTCAAGGCGTTTAACAAGCTCACCAAAGAGACCGTGGTGTGGGTGCGTGGCACAGGCTACTGGCGCAAGCGCGAGCCGGGCGATCCACCCCGCAGCCGAGAGGTCGATTGGTAGCAACACAAGGTCGAGGATGATGGACAAGCAGAAACGTATGCCGGACGGATGGGTTGAACGCTATCTCCGCCTGCTCCAAGTGGACGAGGAGGCACCCAGCCTAGCCGCACTGGCCCGTCTAACCCGCAGTCAGCTTCTACACGTGCCGTTCGAGAATATCACTTCGCTGCTCCGCTATCGCGACCAAGGATCGGGAGTGCTACTCCCACTTGAGCCTGAACAAATGCTGGACCGATGGGAACGACGAGCAGGTGGGGGCGTATGCTACGAGGTCGTCTCGACCTTCGAGCGGCTGCTCCATGCGCTCGGCTATCAGGTCTGGTCAGTGGCCGGTCAGATCAGTTTTCCGGGGTCGCACCAGGCGTTAGTCATCGCTCTGGGCAGCCAGCAGTATCTCGTCGACGCCGGCAACGGTGCACCGTTCTTCGAGCCGATCCCGTCAGATAAAACCAGCGAGGTTCACCATGCTGGATTGGCCTACCGGTTTCGTCCAGACGATGGAGCACTGCTACAGGAACGCTTGATCGCGGAAAACTGGACGCCCTTTTGCCGCTATGTGCTTACACCACAACAGCCCGCAGCCTTCGATGCCGCCTATCGCCGCCATCATCTTCCGCGTGAAAGCTTTGTGATCGGTCCGCCGGTGGTCATCCGCTGCACATTGGATGCAGTGCACGCACTACGAGGCGACGAGTTGACGCACTTTTCGATGGGGGGGAAACAGGTAGAGCAAATCACCGACGTAGATGCCTACCAGCAGGTCGCAGGGGACGTATTTGGACTGCCCGCCCTTCCGATACGAGAAGCACTCACGTTTTTGCGGACGCTTGATGGTGCCATAGCAGCGTAGCGTGACTAGCGGATTGTGGGAGTCAACGTCCTGGCAGCAGAATGGAGATTCGGCATGGGAACACTCAACGGCACAACGGCCATCATTACCGGCGCGGGTTCGGGGATTGGCAAAGGCATCGCAGTGGCCCTGGCTCAAGAAGGCGCGCAGTTGATCTTGACTGGACGAACCCGTGAGACTCTAGAGGCAACGGCAGCAGCGCTTCCATCCGCAGCCGTTCACATCATACCGGCCGATGTCACCGTCGAAGCCGACGTCATCGAACTGTTCACACAAACGATGCAGCTGAGCGATCACCTTGATTTGGTCATCAACAATGCCGGGGTGTTTGACGGCGGTCCACTCGATGAGCTTTCACTGGCCGCCTGGGAGCATGTGCTGGCAGTCAATCTCACCGGCCCGTTTCTTTGCACCCGTGAGGCCATGAAGATTATGAAGCGCCAAAAAGGCGGACGCATCATCAACATCGGCAGCATCTCAGCACACATGCCGCGCATGAATTCTGCGCCCTATGCTACGAGCAAGCATGGACTAGTCGGCCTCACGAAAGCAGCGGCGCTCGAAGGACGCGACTATGGCATTTCCGTCAGTTGTCTCCATCCGGGTAACGTCATCACGGAGCGCCACGTGGACCTGCCGCCTACCGATGTAGAGCCACATATGACCCCCGCCGAACTGGCGGTTGCGGTGGTCACGATGGCGAGCTTGCCCCCACACATCAACATGCTGGAAGCCATTATCCTGCCAGTGACCCAGGCCTATTTGGGACGAGGCTAAGATGAGCGAGCGCGATACTTTTTTTCAGTGGCAAGCACGTGCACTCGGCGGCCTAATGGGTTGGGGTGCCGCAAACGTGGTAGTGGGCACCCCGCTAGCACGCAGTACCGAGCAGGTGACGCGCCAAATCGCCCGTCAAGCCGTTGCCTGGGGTTTGATCGATCTTCTGATTGCCGTCCTTGGACGGCGGGGAGCACGACGGCAAGGGCGGACCGCGAGGTTTGGGGACGCGGGACCGGCCCCAACTCGCTTGCGGCGGATTATCGCGGTCAATGTCGTGCTGGACATTGGCTATGTGCTCGGAGGCGCATGGTTGGTTCGTACGGCGGGCCGACGCGCTGACCGGCGCGGCGTCGGCCTCGGGATTATGCTGCAAGGTGCCTTTTTGGGCTGCTACGACGGGCTGTTGCTACGCGGTGTGGCACGCTGGGTACACCCTGTCTCTACGGACTAGGATGCCTGAGCAAAGCGCGCGGCTTCATTCATGACTGCCGCAATCACGTACTTCCAGTGTTTGTCTGTGGCGTAGTGTACATTCACTCCCCGTAGCGTTGGCCCGTATTGTGTGTAGTAGCGCCCATCTGGACTGAGATACAGTCGATCAAGCTCTGGCATCACCTTGAGAATGCACTCCACCTTGCTGTGATAGGCGGTCGCACACGAGTAAGGGCAGTTGTTAAAGGCATGCCAGCCATAAATATTATGCTTGTGGCGCGCAAGGCGACTAGTGCCCCAAGCAGACTCGTGGAGCGCGTGGGCCATGAGGTAGAAGGCGTTAATCTGGTAACGCTGCCCGGTGTCGACCCAGGTTTGACCTAAGCCGATCAACGGGCTCGACGGGTGGCGCGACCGAATAAAGTTGTCGAGTTGACCGCCGGTAACGTGAGCGATACTCTTTAAGCTGGTGTGGATGGTGAAAGGATCGCTGGGAAGGGCAGTCGCCGGGGTCCATACGGGCAGTGTGACGGCAACAATGCCGGCGTAGACCAGCCAACGGACCGAGCGACGCGGGACTCTGACGCCATGCTGTCGTAGCATGTACATACTCGTTGCTCCTCATGGAGAGCGGGGGTCCAAACATGGGACGGAACAGCAGTGTTTCCCCGACGGCCTATTATATCGCTTTTTAATACGCCCTTTGCAGCACGAGTATGGATGAAACTGCCCGCCAACTCACACCACGAACACAACCTGCTTAGGAAGAAGTCTGGGCATCTTTCAGCACCAGCTGGACGCGGTGACGGCCCTGCCACTCGTTATCTTCCATGGTATATGCCAGATCAAGCTGTCCTGCATTGCGAAATTCGGCCTGGCGATGACCTTGTCGCCAGGCCACAACTTCGATGATGTCGGAGCGACCCTCGCGGACCCGCAGCTTGAGATGCTGCTGATCAGTGCCCATGGTACGCGTATCCACCACCTGCACGCCGCGCGATACCCACACGGGCTGAGCATTGCCCTGACCAAAGGGTTCGAGTTGCGCGAGCTGTGTGATTAAATCGTACGACACCTGATTAAGGTTCAACTCAGCGTCGTAGTGGATTCTAGGGACGAGCAAATCATCAGTGATTAAGCGCTCTGCCACGAGCTTAAGATTTCTCTCAAGCTCAGGCAGACGAGCGGTCTGAATCGAAAAACCGGCAGCCATCGCGTGTCCACCGTACTTATCGAAAACGTCTGCGCATTCTGCGAACGCGTCTACGATTGAGAAGCCGCTAATCGAGCGTGCCGAACCCCGGCTGGTAGTTTCTCCACGTTCAAGCAGCAAGACGGGCCGCCCAAAGGCCTCAACCAGCCGTGCTGCCACCAACCCCACAATGCCGGCGGGAAAATCCTTGCCATCCAAAATCAGGATGCGATCATTATGCTTGCCACTGCTGGTTACCAGGGCTTGCGCCACCTGCTGGACCTGCTTTGTTAATGCCTGGCGTTCGATGTTAAGCGTATTAAGTTCGGCAGCCATAGTCTGTGCAGCTGCCACGTTCGTACACGTCAGCAGTTCATAGGCACGGTTGGCGTCGTCGAGCCGCCCCGCAGCATTAATACGCGGTCCCAGCCCAAAGCCGATGTTTTGAGCATCAACGGGTCCTTTAATGCCGGCAACGTCGATCAATGCGCGTAGGCCAACGCGCTTTGTCGTATTAAGGTACTTCAGACCGTATTTGACCAGCACACGGTTTTCACCATGAAGTGGCCCCATATCCGTGACCGTGCCCAGTGCTACCACATCTAGCAGTTCTTGAGAGCGGAAGGGCATATGCATGCCGGCACGATGTAGCGCCTGCACCAGCTTATAGGCGACACCGACGCCTACCAACATCTTATAGGGGTAGTTACAGCCGGGCTGTTTGGGGTTAATGAGCGCGTAACCATCGGGCAGCTCCGCCGGGGGTTCGTGATGATCAAGCACAATCACATCAAGTCCCAAGGCCTGTGCGCGGGCAATCTCCTTGACATTGCTGATGCCACAGTCCACGGTAATCAGTAACTGGACCTCCATAGCCAAGCGCTCAACGGCAGCAGTATTAAGGCCATAGCCTTCTTCCAGGCGCTTCGGAATATATGGCAGCACATCAAGGCCGAGGCCGGTCAGGGCCTGAAACAGCAGCGTGACGCCGGTTACACCATCGGTATCGAAATCACCATAGACTGCGACCCGCTCGTGTTCTGCACAGGCGCGGCGAATCCGTGCGACAGCGCGATCCATATCACGTAGCAGCATCGGGTCGTGCAGTTGGCTCCAATCGGAGGCGAGAAAGGCCAGGGCCTGCTGAGGATCGGTCAGATCGCGATTCCACAGCAGTTGGGCAATCAAGGGTGAAACAGCGGGAGCTAAGGCATCAAGATACTCCGCAGACGCGGGTGTATGAGCTATCCAACGAGCACGTGGCTGCATAGAGTATGTCCTGATTTCTTCCTTTAAAGGGCAGCAGCAGTCACTGCGATCTTGCCGCTACTACGCTCACGTACGGCATCACGGAATGGTGCGACCTGATCGACCGGCAGGCTGATCTGGAGCTGCACATCACCGGCGAAGGCTTCCGCATCAACGGTGCCGCTATGGCTGGCAATGAGCAACGTGAGCGGCTCGTACAACGCATATGGTACAACGAGCGACAACGTGGACAGTTCAATTTTTTCTTTGCGCGGTAGCTCGGCCAGCACAGCCTTGGCGGCATCGCCATAGGCTTTGACGAGCCCACCAGTTCCTAGCAAGGTACCCCCAAAGTAGCGAGTGACGACCACGCAGACATCGCCAAGCCGACTGCCACGAACTACCGCCAAGACGGGACGCCCAGCCGTACCACTCGGCTCGCCATCGTCGCTCATTCCGGCCGTCACACTTGCACCGTAGCCAACGACATAGCCATAGACGTGATGGCTGGCATCCGGCATCGCCTCACGCACACCGGCGATGAAGGCCTTAGCCAATTCGACCGTGGGAGTGTACGTGGCTTGAGCAATGAAGCGCGAATTGCTGACACGAATGTCAGCGCGGGACAGACCGGCCGGGATCGGGTAGCGGCTGTGCATGGTAAGCATTATAACAGGGCAAGGAGCGCTCGCCCGGCTGTGCGCCACGACCGCCATGCGCCTTTTATAAACAAACGCTTGCTAGACCATCCCTGGAACATTACGCTTCACCGGTGCCTAGCGCGAGGACCACCACCGATTTAGCCGGCAGCGTTAGCTTAAGCCGGTTGCCTTCAACCGTCGCGCCCTCGAACTCGGTCGGGCGGACCTGCTCGGGTGCGTCAAAGGTATTGTGAGCATTCATTTGATCGGCCGTCAGGACGCGGCCCTGCACTGAGTTGAACTGTATACCGCGCACCTCGCACAGCAGCTCGGCGGTCTCGTTCGGATTGACATTGCAGAGTGACACGTGCACAACGCCGGCCTTGTCGCGAGAGGCTGAGGCGCTGAGACCCGCCATCGTTAAGTCACCGCAGGTATAGTCGTCGCAGCGAAGATCGAGTGGCAGCAGCGTCGCGTCCTGATGAACTTTGTACATCTCGAAGATGTGATAGGTGGGCGTCAATAGCATACGCTCACTGCCTTCTTCGGTCAGGATGAGTGCCTGCAGC
>JACDGP010000150.1 GCA_013821605.1 Herpetosiphonaceae bacterium | reverse complement strand
CTAGGAGCCTGCCCGCCCGTCGGTTTCGCGGATTTAGCCGTTATAGACGTAGAGCTGTACGTTTAGGTCGCCGACGTCACAGGCTGGGGAAAAGGAGACGACGAGCAGGGCCGCACCGAGCACGAGGAAACGCCGGCGATCGTGACGCTCCCCCGCAAGCCCTTCCGGCTTAGGCTATTTGTTCTGCCTGGTCTTCGCCACGAGGTTTGCCGCCTACCAGCATCAAGAAGAGCGGAATCCGCTTGCGCCGTTCGTATTCCCCATTGGTGATGAAATTCGCACGAACCGGTCGCGCCTCACGCAGCCCTTGCACGACGAAGCCCGTCTGCTGGAGTATCCCGAAGTAGTCTTCAATGGTCCGGTGATATTTGCGAACCTCTCCACCGAGCCAGGTGGTCGTCCGCACGCCGGTTTCAAAATAGTTGTCGACGAGCCAGTCTTGCCGGGCCGTTCCAGCATGCCAACCACGGTCACACGAGGTAATGACCGGATGCTCAACGGAAAATACGAAGCGTCCACCGTTGACCAAGCTCTGGTAGATGTGCCCACAAAGGTTGCCAACGTCGGCAATATAGTGCAGAACTAAGCGAGCCACGACGATGTCAAAGGCATCGGCAGGATACTGCCATGTCTCAATGGGCGCATGAATGATGTGGCCGCGTGTTCCTTGCAGCGTCTCGCGTGCCACTGCCACCATGTTGGATGACCCGTCAATCCCGACATACTGCTCTGCACCCTGTGCCAGCACCTCAAGCCCAAAGTTCGCACTGCCACAGCCGAGATCAAGAATGCGTTGTCCTACCAGCGGTCCCAGGAGTTCGCGAATGCACGGCTGTTCCAGCGTGTCATTGGGATTTTCCGGCCGTTGGCGGTGTTGCGTATAGGTTCTAAAGACGGTATCATCATCATAGAAGGCCGGACCATCCAAGCTCATAGCAAACCTTTCGTCGTCGCTTTGTCATAATACTACAGCACACGTCGTGGGACAGTATGGATGAAGTGCAGCAGGTGGTCGGGGGGATCGTAATGCGTGCGGGAGAACTCCTGCTGGGCAAACGTGCCGCAACGCGCCGGTGGTATCCGAATCTCTGGGACATATTTGGTGGGCACGTGGAGGCAGGGGAAGACCTGGAAGCTGCGCTGGTGCGTGAACTGCAGGAAGAACTGGGGATCACGCTAACCGGTATTGCTAGCCTAGAGGTGTTGCACATGCCTGCCTCGCCTGAGCATGCGGCGTTCGAGTATCACGTGTACCTGGTCACCGACTGGACAGGGACTATCCACAATAGGTCACCCGACGAACACGAGGAGATCGGGTGGTTTCCGTTCGAGCACGTCGAGCAGCTTGAACTCGCCGCCCCAGAATACCACCAGCTCTTCCGCGCTCTCAGGCAGAGCAGCACATAGCTGAAGGAGCTAGTCGCATGGCTCTTAGCTCGTGGGCTGCTGGATGGCGGCCAGCCGTGTTTCTAGCTCTTGAATACGGTGCTGCATTCGAGCTTGTGCATCGTGACGGGCTAATAGTCCCACTATATATTGATTTAGGCTTACACCATCTTGTTCGGCAGATTCAACGAGTATTCGGTGTAAAGAGCGTGGTATCCGTACGTTGAACTTGCCGCTAAACTCATGAGGCTGCGCAGGGAGTGGTATTTCAAGACCTTGTGCGTAAGCAGTTTCGATCCACAAGGTGCGAATCTCTTCAGCCATCAGGCCGACTTGGTCAAGGCTGTCCACCTGCGTCATGCAGCCTGGTAGATCGGGAAAGACAATGACATACCCTCCATCAACGTCAGCATCTACATGGAAAGGATATGTAAGATTAAGATATTCTTGAAGCGGTTGACGGGTAGCAGTTTCCATAATTAGTCGTCCAGTTTAAGGAGTTCACAAATTTTATCGAGATAGATACGTTTGACTTTCCGCCCTCCATGCTTCGGTATAGTGATTGGAAATTCGCCGGACTTGATAAAGATCGTGTGGCTGCCACGTTCACGATCAAGTATCCAACCAAACTCTTCCAGCAATGCACTCACGTCGGTAAAATCAGCTTCAGGCGGGCGTGCACGAATGCGTGCAACCAATTTATCGCGTCGTGTCATTTAGATAAGAGTACCACAGACAGTACCACGCTGCTAGATAAGCTGGGCGTTGAGGGATCGACAGAAGCTCAGGAGACTTTGCTACCAACCAAATTGATGTGGTACATCATGAGTTTGGGGTAGCACCAATGCAAATGGGCTTTTTAGTGGATTGCGCGACGCTCAATCTCCGCGCTATCATAAGCAGTAGTTTCCAAAGTCATAAGGAGAAATGTGTGATGACCTCGTTGCCCCAGGCCACCCAGCTACCCAAGCGTCCCTTTGGACGAACCGACCTAGTTGTGACGTCGCTCTGCATCGGCTGTGCCGAGCTTGGCGATATGCGGGATACCTTCAACTACTCGGTCTCCGAGGAGCAGGCGCTCGCGACGGTACGGACTGTGTTTCAGTCACCGATCAACTTCCTCGACACTGCGGCCTCCTATGGTGATGGCGAAAGTGAACGTCGTATTGGTCTGGCTCTAAAAGAGTTAGGCGGCGTGCCGGCGGGGTATGTGCTGGCCACGAAAGCTGATCGGGACCTCCAAACGGGTGACTTCAGTGGTGAGCAGATGAAACGTTCGGTCGAGCGCAGCCTGCGTCTGCTGGGCCTTGACCGGCTCGAGATCGTGTATATCCACGATGCCGAGAACACGACCTTCGAGAACGTCATGTCACGGGGCGGACCGCTGGAGGTGCTCACTACGTTGCGCGACGAGGGCGTGATTGGACATATTGGTGTGGCCGGTGGTCCGATCGACCAAGAGATCCAATATGTGGAAACGGGTGCTTTCGAGGCCGTCATTACGCACAATCGTTACACGCTCCTCAACCGCTCGGCGGAACCTTTGCTTGAGCTCGCAGCTAAACAGGGCCTGGCCGTGCTGAATGCTGCCCCCTATGGAGGTGGCATGCTGGCAAAAGGACCCGATGCCTATGCGCGCTATGCCTACAAAGATGCTCCCCAAGGACTGGTTGACGCAGCACGCCGCATGGCGGAGGCTTGCCAGCGCCACGGCGTACCCTTAGCGGCGGCCGCCCTTCAATTCTCCCTCCGGGATCCACGCATCACCTCGACCATCGTCGGTATGAGCCGGCCTGAGCGTATCGCTCAAACGTTGGAGTTCGCCCGTCAGCCGATCCCCGAGGAACTCTGGGCCGAACTGGATGCCGTTCCTATCCCATCCGACGACCCGGAAACCAAACGCTAGCAATAAGCCGAAAGAACAGGAGGGCGACTGTGCTGAAGGGTGGCATCCTTAACCCGGCGATCAACGCTCTCCTGAGTCGTGTGCGCCATACCAACATGCTGGTGCTTGCCGATCGTGGCTTCCCATACTGGCCCATGATCGAGACCGTGGATATCGCATTGATTGACGATGTCCCCACCGTCCTGCAGGTCCTCCAGGCGATCCGTCCAAATTTTGTGATCGGTGAGATCATGATGGCGCAAGAGTTTCGCGACCACAATAGCCCCGCAGTGCTCCAACACTTTGGAGCTGCCACCGCTGGTATCCCTATGACCTATGAACTGCATGGCACGCTCAAGCAGCACGTGCCGCATGCTATCGGCCTGATTCGTACCGGCGACACGATTCAATACGCGAACATGATCCTGGTCTCCGCTTGAACCCCAACTGCACTACGGAGTCCAAACATGCACATTGATGCTCACCACCACTTCTGGCACTACCATCCCGACGAGTATAGCTGGATGACGGACCAGATGGAGTCACTCAAACACGATTATCTACCCACCGATCTGCAGCCCCTCCTCCGCCGGACTGGGATAGAGGGCACCGTGGTGGTGCAGGCACGCCAAAGCCTGCAAGAAACCGAGTGGCTCTTAGACTTGGCGGACCAGTACCCTTTCATCAAAGGTGTGGTCGGCTGGGTCGACGTGTGCTCTCCGCAGGCGCGCGCTCAGTTGGCAACCTATGCGCATCGGTCCAAGCTTAAAGGCGTGCGCCACCTCGTGCAAGATGAACCGCATGATCGTTTCATGTTGCAACCATCGTTCCTGGCGGGCATCGCACTGTTGTCCGAGTTCAAGCTGGTCTACGACCTGCTGCTGTACCCCAAACACCTACCCGTCGCGGTCGACGTTGTCAAGCAGTTCCCGCAGCAGCAGTTCGTGCTGGATCACCTCGCTAAGCCCTTCATCAAAGCGCAAACCCTCGTTCCCTGGGAGACCGATATTCGTGCGCTGGCCCGCTTCCCCAATGTCGTGTGCAAGGTCTCCGGCCTGGTAACCGAGGCCGCGTGGCAGCAGTGGCAGCCGGCTGACTTCCGGCGCTACCTCGATGTTGTTTTCGACTGCTTCGGCCCGGAGCGGCTGATGTTCGGCTCAGATTGGCCGGTCTGCACCCTTGCCGCGTCCTATGCCGAGGTGGTGCTCCTGGTTCATAAGTATCTGCGCGGCTTGCCCATCGCCACCCAAGACCAAATCTTCGGCGGCACTGCCGCCCGGGTCTACGGCCTTCTATGATCCGAACTGTTGCAACGTTTCAACCCCTGTCGTATCAGAAAGCGGCAAAGCAATGCGTCAACAAGCCCTTGGTGTCATGTTTCGCTGCCAATACCCGCCCGAACTGCTGCCGGTGTTTGCCGGCCAAGCCGAGCATGTCGGCTTTGATGAACTATGGATCGTCGAGGACTGCTTTTGGAGCGGCGGGATCGCTACCACCACTGTCGCACTCGGTGCCACCCAGCACATGGCCGTTGGACTTGGCATTCTGCCTGCGGTTGCACGGAATCCTGCGTTCGTGGCGATGGAACTGGCGACCCTCGCACGCCTGTTTCCCGGTCGCCTGTTGCCCGGCTTCGGCCATGGTGTAGCCGCCTGGATGGAGCAGGTTGGAGCCTTGCCACCATCACAACTTGCAGCACTGGAAGAAACGACGTTGGCGGTGAAGGCGCTGTTGCGCGGCGAGCGCTACCATGCGTCCGGTCGGTATGTTCACCTTGATCAGGTGAAGCTCGATCTGCCGCCGACCAGTATCCCGCCTGTGGCCCTCGGCGTCCGCGGACCTAAGTCGCTTGCCCTGTCCGGTCGCGTTGCTGATGGCACGATCCTCGCCGAAGCTGCCGCCCCGGCTTATGTCGCCTGGGCTCGTGCCCAGACCGCGGCGGGCGCAGCCACGGTCGGTCGTACCGAGCCGCACCGGTTGACGGTCTATGCTTGGTGCAGTATCGATGCGAACGGCGCGGCGGCGAGGGCAAAGCTGCGGCCCGTGGTCGCGGCCACGTTGGTCTCGGCCGAGGGCGGCACACAGCTCGCACCGCTGGACATCGCTGATGACGTGCGTGCGCTCGCCAAACGTGGTGTCGATGCCCTGTGTGCTGATATGCCAGACGTCTGGCTCGATCAACTCGCCGTCTGCGGCACACCCGCCGAGGGCGCACAGGCGATCGAACAGCTCTACGCCGCTGGCGCGGACTCCGTGGTCTTGGTGCCGTTCATTGAGGGCGATCCAGTGGATCAGGTCGAGACGATGGCCCATGATCTGATGCCGTTGCTGAAGTGAGCCTCCGGCTAGCTCCCCACGGGTAGACCTGCCCTCGCCGTCAGACGAGATCTGGTACTATGCTCGCTATTCGACATACTCGTGAGGACAGACGCCAATGGCTCGGATTGCCGTGCTCGGGGCCGGTGTGATGGGAACCGCGCTGACCTATCCCTTGGCTGATAACGGCCACGAGGTACATTTGATCGGCACGCATCTTGATGAGGAGCTTATCGCCGCTTGCCGCACCACCGGTGCCCATCCCGGCCTCAACTCCGTTTTGCCGCCTAACGTGCGCTGCTTCCCTATCGGTGAGCTGGATGAGGCACTCGATGGTATTGATGTCATCGCCCTGGGCGTGAACTCGCGCGGCGTGCACTGGGCCGGGCAGATACTGGCACCGCACCTCCGTCCTGGTCAGCCGGTGATCATGGTCACAAAGGGGCTCGCGGCGGACGCCGACGGCGCCCTTTGTATCCTCCCCGATCTGCTGAGCACCAAACTACCGCCAAGCTTGCGCGGGACGGTCCCGATTGCTGCCATCGGGGGCCCATCCATCGCCGCCGAGCTGGCCGCACGGCGACCTACCTGCGTGGTCTTCACCTGCAGCGACACGGTCGTACTAGATTACCTAGCGGGCTTGTTCGTTACCGACTACTATCAGATCTGGACATCAACCGACATGATCGGCGTGGAGGTCTGCGTCGCGCTTAAGAACCTGTATGCCCTCGGTGTCGGGCTGGTGCCGGGCCTGCTTGAGAAGGCCAACGAGGATCAGAGAGTACCCGGTGCGACCATGCACAATTTCGCGGCGGCCCTGTTTGCTCAAGGGCTGGTGGAAACGGCGCGCCTCGTGCAATTATTGGGTGGCAGCATTGAAAGCGTCTTTAGCCTGCCTGGCGCAGGCGACCTCTACGTAACCTGCCAGGGCGGCCGAAACTCGCGCATGGGTCGCCTCCTGGGCTTAGGACTCACGCCGGCAGCAGCCGCTGGGCAACTGGCCGGCGAGACGATCGAGGGCGTCGACGCCGTGAAGGTGATCGCTCCTGCAATCGAGCAGCTAATCCGGCGCGGTGTGCTGGAACCGGACGCTTTCCCGCTCCTACGCCAGATCTACGGGGTAGCAGTGGAGGGTCGGCCATTTGAGGCGAGCTTCGATCGCTTCTTTCAACCGGCGACTATGGCGGTACGTTCAGCGGCTGGCGTGACGTCGTCCCCGGCCTCGCATGTTAAGCAGGCGCTGCAGTAGGCGGAGGTTTTGATGGCCGTGGCGTCCTCCAAGTGCCCTACGATGTCTCCGGCGCGGTCGTGTTCCTGGCCTCCGAGGCGTCGAACATGATGACGGGGACCGAGATCGTGATCGATGGTGGCTACACAGCGGTATGACGTTCCGGAGTTCCGCACGATGAGCCGTGATAAACGACGTATGGTGCGGTTCTGATGGCGCTTCAGCCAGATCTCGTGATCGGTGTCGATTGCAGTACGACGGCCAGTAAGGCAGTTGTCTGGGACCGGCACGGTCGTCTGGTGGCGGAGGGCCGGGCGACCTTCCCGCTGCTCAACCCACATCCGGGCTGGTACGAGCAGCACGCCGAGGACTGGTGGACGGCGACCACTGCAGCCTTACATGCCGCCATCTCCCAGCTTGACCCGCGCCGCTTGGGCGCACTGTGCGTGACCCATCAGCGCGAAACATTCGTGCCGGTCGATGCTCATGGCCACCCGCTGCGGGATGCCATGCTCTGGATCGACGAACGTTCACCACTACAGATGGCGGCCCTAGATACGCGTTTCGGTCGTCAACGTGTCCATCAGATCACCGGCAAGCCGGTCGCCCTCACGCCGTCGCTCCCAAAAATCCTTTGGCTTCAGGAGCACGAGCCGGATGTATTGCAGCGGGCCTACAAGCTGCTTGATGTTCATGCCTACCTTGTTCGGCGCTTCACTGGCAGCTGGCGCACGAGCTGGGCCTCTGCCGACCCGATGGGCCTTGTCGATATGCGTTCATTCAGCTGGTCGACCGAACTCATGACGGCGCTCGGGCTCGACCCAGCGCAGTACGTCGAACTCGTGCCTCCGGGTACGGTGCTTGGCGAAGTCACCGAGGAGGCAGCACGCATCACCGGATTGCCTGCGGGACTACCGGTCGTGGCCGGTGCCGGGGATGGGCAGGCCGCGGGCCTAGGCGCGAACATTACGCGTAGCGGGCAGGCCTATCTTAACCTCGGGACCGCGATTGCATCAGGCACGCACGCCGAGCACTACACCGCCGATCCGGCCTTCCGGACCATGGCCTCCCCACAAGCCGGAGCCTACACCTTAGAGACACTCCTGCGTGGCGGGACCTTCACCGTGAGCTGGTTCGTGGAGCGCTTTGCAGCGGACCTGCGGACTGTTGATCCGGGCCGCTCCGTGGAGGAACAGCTTGATGCCCTCGCTGCTCAGGTGCCTCCGGGCGCGCTAGGACTCATGCTCGTACCATACTGGAGCAGTGTGACGAATCCCTACTGGGATAGTGCGGCCACTGGCATCACAGTGGGCTGGACGGGTGCCCACCGGCGCGAGCATTTCTATCGCGCGATCCTGGAGGGGATTGCGTTCGAGCAGCGCTTGGCAACCGAGGGGGTCGAGGCGGCAACGCTCCAGCCGGTTCAAGAATATATCGCGATGGGGGGCGGTTCGCGCAGCACACTCTGGTGCCAGATGCTCGCTGATGTTACGGGCAAACGCGTGACGCGCGCTTCCTCCGCTGAGGCAACCTGCTTAGGCGCCGGTATTTTGGCAGCCGCGGCTGTGGGTTGGTATCCCGATGTACGGGCCGCAGCAGCGGCGATGACCGGTACCGGCGCGACGTTTGAGCCCCGGCAGGCCGTCCAGCAGGTGTATGATCGGCTCTACAACGATGTGTACCGGGGCTTGTACCCAGCGCTACGTGACTCGCTGGCACGTCTAACCGAACTGACGCACAGCGACGGCACTGTGTAGTGGAGCGTATGCCGGCCCTTAGCCGCTCAGGGCGCACACACGCTAGGAACTACAGGGAGACAGCCCTCGGCCTCATCGCTCACCACTCGTCCGCACGTTTCATACGCTGAGATAGCATCTACCTTTGGCGCCGATGCGGAGCCTGGATCGAATTCGTAGCCAAGCCACTCGTGAACCAGCCGCGACGCGAGTTCGACCCCGATCACACGCGCGCCTAGCGTGAGTACCTGGCAATTGTTCGATAGGATCGACCGTTCCACCGAATACGAATCGTGGGCCACCGTGGCGCGTACGCCCGGCACTTTATTGGCCGAGATTGCCATGCCAATGCCGGTACCGCAGATCAGCACCGCTCGGTCAACTTCGCCACGCGCAATCGCCTCGGCCACTGCGATACCGACGTGCGGGTAATCGACCTCAGGGCCCACATCCCCAAAATCACGGACTGTCACGCGCGAATCATTCTGCAAGCGATCGCGCAACGTGTTCTTCAGTGCCGTGCCCGCAGCATCGGCACCCAACGCCAGAATATAATGCGTCATAATTCGTTCTCTCCAATTGACGTTTGCACCCACCAGCATAAGTATACCGTCCGCTTGCCGCGCCGGTAAGCCGTGCTAGTTTGCCTGAGCTACGAAGCCGGACATCCGGTGCATCAGGGCACGGAGTTGCGGGTAGGTCTCGGCGTAAAATTGATAGAACGCATCGTAGCGGTCGTGGCGCGCCGGGTCCGGCACGAAGGACGCGGACGGTCGCACCATGCGCGTTGAGGCCTCCGGCAGTGAGGCGAAGGCCCCTGCGGCATACGCCGCCAGAATCGCTGAACTGAGTAGTGTGGCCTCTGGCTCCTCGGTGAGCACGATCGGCACACCCGTCACATCAGCATAGATTTGCATAAAAAGCGGGCTGCGCGTGGCACCCCCGGAGGCGACGATGCGCTTCACGACATAGTTATTTGCCTTGAACGTTTGGAGAATCGCACGGGTACCATAGGCAATACCCTCCATCATAGCCCGGTAGACGTGCCCACGACCGGTCTGTAACGAGAGGCCCCACATTGCACCACGCGCCAGCGAGTCTGTATGTGGCGTACGGTTGCCCTGGAAATAGTCAAGCACGACCAGGCCGTCAGATCCCACCGGTACCTGCTCCGCCTCCGCCTCCAGCAGGGTGTAGGCACTGATGCCGGTTGCCGCGCTTTGGGCTAGCAGGTCTTTGGCGAAGTGGTCGCGCAACCAGGCGAGCACCGACCCAGTTGAGGCCTGCCCGCCCTCGACCAGAAATAGACCCGGCAGCACGGCGTCAGGATAGGCACCAAAGATGCCGGCGTGATGGAAACGCTCGGCCGACAAGCCGGCCAGCACATTCGACGAGCCCGTGATCAATCCCAAATCGCCCGGCTCAACCACTCTTAATCCGAGTAATGAAACGAATGCATCGCCACCATTCACTGCAACGGGGATGCCAACGGGCAGTTGGAGTGCGTCAGCCGCCTCCGGTTGCAGCCCTCCCAACACGTCGCCCAAGGGCAGCACCTCCTTTGGCAGCTTGGCGTGCAAGTCACCCAGTCCAATTGCCTCGAAGAACGACAAGGGCCATCCTCCGGTGGAGCGATCATAAAACCAGCGCTGGGTGATGGTGTTAATGTTCAATGCCAGCTTGCCCGTCAGCCGGTAGCCAAGCCAGTCGACGTACTCCACGACCGAGTGAGCAGCAGCATAGCGCTCTGGCTCGTGTTGTTGAAGCCAGAGCATTTTGGGCGGCATCCATTCAGCGCTACAACCGGCCAAGCTGTAGCGGAGCGCGGAGTCGCCGGTGGCAAAGATCTGCTCTGCCTGGGCACTGGCGCGCACATCCATCCACAGCAGTGCCGGGCCGATATGCTGCCCACGCCCGTCGAGCAGTACGAGGGTGCAGGTAGTCGCGTCGGCACTGAGTGCGATCACCTCCTCAGGCGGCACGGCGGCCTCGGCCAGGCAGGCCCGGGTCGCCTGCACGAGGCCGTCCCACCAGTCGTTGGGACTCTGCTCGGCCCAGCCGGGGTGTGAGAAGGTTGTCGAGTAGGGACAGGCACCATAGCCAATCCGGTTCCCACGCAGGTCGTACAGGCCTACCTTGATTGCGTTGGTGCCGCCATCAATGCCAAGCACATAGGGTGGTTGAGGAGTCATGCGCCCATTATTAATAGACCAAGCATGTCAGCTGAAATAGCGTGCTAGGTGCTGGTAGGCCTTTGTGATCCCACGCTGTTCCTGCTCGACCGACCCCCAGTACCGCGCATCCTCTAACTCAATACTCACACATCCGGTGTATCCGGCCTGCTCCAGGTGAAAGGCGATCTTGCTCCAATCGACCACACCGTCCCCGGGGATGCAATAGCGCCAAGCGCCGCCTCCGAAGGACGGAGCTTTCCCAAGGGCCGGGGGAAGGTTCCCATATAGGTACTGTCCCTCGCCCATCAGCGCTGTATCTTTCCCATGGCAGTGGTAGATTCGATCTCTGAACTCCTCCAGGACCCGCAGGTAGTCGATTCCGAGCCGGGCGAGGTGTGAGGGGTCGTAATTGAGGCCGAGCGCGGGCGATGGCACTGCAGCAAACATAGCGCGCCACGTCTCGGGCGTGTAGCCGAGCGTGGGATACTGCGGCCCTGGGCCCGGCCAACCCTCAAAGACGACGTGTACACCGGCCGCTTCGCATGCTGCTCCAATCGCGGGAAAGGTCTCGCGGTAGATCGCCAAAGAATCAGTAATGGCTTGGTTCCGCTCCTCGGGCACCAAGCAGAGAAATAGGATCGACGCGCCAGCGGCGGACATCGTGTGGATCTGCTCTTGGAGCCGGGCAACGGCTTGCTCGCGTTTGTGCTCATCTCTACTGATAAGGTCTGCACTTCCTGCACCATTCACTGCACCGACCCGCAGACCTTGAGCTTGACAAGCCTGTACTCCCGGCATGAAATTCTCGGGCAGGTCCAGCACCCCCAGCCCAATGCGTTTCGCCCACGCAGCAACCTCGTCCATTCCCTGTGCCGCGAGCTGCGGCGGAATAAGCGTGCCGATCGGAATAGTCATAATCAGATCTGTTCCTTCCATAAATGCTGGCTGACATGCTAACATCTTTTTAGAACTCTCCCCAAACCTCGCCACGTAGGGGTGGTCCTGCGCCACTCTCGGGATGTTGTTGGCGAATGCCAAAACGCAGCGTCAAGTGAAGCAAGGGGGTTCTTGCTCCCGACACTGACCTTGACCGGCAGATGGCTCGGTGGTGTAGCGTCCCTAACTTACGCCGTGCCCTTAGGCGAGACTTGAGGATATTTGAAAATGAAGAGGATGAGACAATAGCGATCAAACAAGCCCAAAAAAAGCTAAAATAGCAAACGTAGGGTGACGACTTTTTTAGGGAAAATCCCCGCTTGACGACACGGAAGTCAGCATCAAGTTGGACACGCTACGGCGGACGTCACGCTGTGCTGACGACATCACCGCTGTCGCGTTTCAAACGCGCGCTCCGCCATCGAGGTACGCGCTCGTCAGTGATTGCTTGGCGGTGAGGAGCTGCGTGGGCGTTCCCTCGAACATCACCTTGCCACCCTTGCTGCCGCCCTCGGGACCCATGTCGATAATCCAATCCGCGTTCCGAATGACGTCGAGGTTGTGCTCGATGACCACCACCGTGTTCCCGCCTTCGACGAGCCGGTTCATGATCGCGAGCAGGTGACCGATGTCTGACATGTGCAGGCCGGTGGTGGGCTCATCCATCACGTAGACGCTGCCCTTTTTGTGCAGTTCGCTGGCAAGCTTGATGCGCTGGCATTCGCCGCCAGATAGGGTACTCAGCGGCTGACCAAGTGTCAGGTAGTCTAATCCGACGTCGCTCAAGGCTTGCAATTTGCGCATGACGTCTTTCGCCATCTCTTTGGTGTCAAAAAAATCCAAGGCTTCCCGGACAGGCATGTTCAAGACATCGGAGATTGATTTGTCGTGGAATTTGTAGGCCAGCACTTCGTCCTTGAAACGCTTGCCGCCGCATATTTCGCACGGCATTTTGAACTCGTCCATGTACGCTAGCTCGGTGTAGACGACGCCCAGTCCCTGACAATTTTCGCAAGCACCTTTCGAGTTGAAACTGAACAGGGACGGACTGACCTTGTTGACATTGGCAAAAGTCTTTCGGACCTCGTCCATGATTCCCGTATAGGTGGCGGGATTCGAGCGGCTGGAAATGCCAACCGGTGACTGGTCAATCACAATCGCGTCGGGGTGCTGCCGTAAAAAGGTCTGGTGGATGAGCGTGCTTTTGCCAGACCCGGCTACACCCGTGACCACGGTCAGGACGCCTGTCGGTAGATCGACGCTGACGTTCTGCAGGTTATTGGCCCTGGCGTTGGTAATGGACAGTTTGCCCTTTGCCGCGCGACAACTGGATTTGATGGGCATAGATTGTTTCATATGGCGGCCCGTCAGAGTATCGGCATTCATCAG